>JAEMPV010000141.1 GCA_022759145.1 Caldisericum sp. | reverse complement strand
TCATCTTGAGGAGAGTAAGACAAACTTACATTTTAGAGAAAATCTTTTAGAGGATTTTGACAAAACTCACTGAATAATTTACGAGAAATACTAAATGCCTCGAGGTTCAACTAAAAGGTAAGGTTTGTTTTGAAAATGTTTGGCAATTCATCCGTTTCGTTACTCTTCGAAATTCATATAGAGAGGTTTTTCTATTTTATTTAATTAATGTATAATAAAGAAGGTGAAAAGAAAAAGATAAAATAAAGGAGAAATATGGAATTTCTACGATTAACTTCTCCGAGGACAAGGCAGTTTTACTACACTTCGAGGTGCCACGAAATTTTGTTCAAGATATATAGAAATTATTAGACTATACGGCTTATGTGGTCTTTCCCGAACAAAAGAGAGAAGTTAGAAATAAAAATAAATTATGGGAAAAATCATTGAAATACAAAACCTTAAGAAAACCTACTTTGTAAAAAAGAAAGAAGAAGGCTTATTAAATGGAGTTAAGTCTCTTTTTAAAACAGAATATATTAACATTGAGGCACTAAAAGGCATCTCTTTAGATGTGTTCGATGGGGAAATTTTGGCATTCATTGGTCCAAATGGAGCAGGTAAATCCACAACGATTAAGATACTCACAGGCATTTTGTATCCAACATCTGGCAATGCAAATGTTCTTGGACTGGTTCCATGGAAAGACAGACTAAAATTAGCATATCAAATTGGAGTTGTTTTCGGACAAAGGTCTCAATTGTGGTATCACCTTCCACCTATTGACTCTTTTAATCTTTTCTCTAAGATCTATGAACTTGAAGCAAAAACATACCAAAGAAGACTAAATGAAATTGTTGATATATTTGAAATAAAAGAATATCTCAATGTCCCTGTAAGGAAACTTTCCCTTGGTGAAAGGATGCGTTGTGAAATTGCACTTGCTTTACTACATAGTCCAAAAGTCCTATTTCTCGATGAGCCCACAATTGGGCTTGACGTTGTAGCAAAAAGTAAAATAAGAGACTTTATAAAACGAATAAATGAGAAAGACCATGTTACAGTATTCCTTAGTTCTCATGATACCATTGATATAGAATCTCTTTCAAGAAGAGTAGTGATTATTAATAATGGTAGCATAGTTTATGAGTGTGATATTAATGCACTAAGGAGATACATAAAAAAGAAGATTGTAAATGTAAAGTTTAAAGGGGAAAATAGCGATTTTGATATGAAAGGAGTTAACATACTTGAAAAGAATGATTATGATGTAAAATTTGAAATAGACCTTAATGAAATTTCTCAAGACAAAGTAATTGAAGAGATCATAAAAAGAGAGCAGATACTTGACATAACGGTTGAAGATCCTCCTTTAGAAGAGGTTATCAAAACAATCTATGAAGAAAAGGGTAACTTTCAAACCTAATCAGTTCAAAATAGAAAAATATCTTGAAGTGATGAAAGTTTCTTTCTTATCTTCTTTTACTTACAAGGGTGATATTTTAATAACTCTGTTAGATTTGTCCACTTTTCTTTTTATATTTTGCTTTCTCTGGAAAGCCGTATTCTCTTCGGGGAATGCCAAAATAGAAAATTTCACTTATACAAAGATGGTCTGGTATTACGCATTAATATTTTCTCTTGAATTTTCAGCCTCAAAATTTAGGAAAAGGGCAAGCGCTCTCATACACTCAGGAGATATAGCAAACTTTCTTACAAAACCGCTTTCCTATTCTCTATATCTTCTTTCTGATTCTCTTGGTTTATCCTTATTTAATTTCATTGTATGTTTTCCTTCCGCACTTTTAATTGCATTTGGTTTTACCTTGAGAGTAGGATTCACGGTTGAGGGGTTCTTATCGTTCATTGTTTTGGGATTTCTTGGGCTTACGCTTGACACACTTATTGCAATAGCTATTAATCTCCTTGCCTTTTGGGTTGAAGATGTAAAACCAATTCTTTTTGTTTATATTGATTTACTTTACATACTTGGCGGACAAGCCGTTCCACTTGATGTAATGCCAAAAATCGTTCAACAAATTTCTCTATACACTCCTCTCAGACTTTCTTTTTACAGTCCTGCAAATGTTTGCATTAATTTTGAATTGGGATTTTTCCTTCATACATTAACGGATACTTTGATCTCAATTTTCATAATACTCACCATAATATCCTTAGAATTCTTCATTGGTTCAAGGAGGCTCTCAATTAATGGAGGTTAAGAAAAAACTGTATTGGAATTGGATGGTTTTTTTTGAGTATCTAAAGATCAACTTTCTTACTCTTATAGAGTATAAAACATCTTTTTTAGTGGGGACATTTGGAATGCTTCTGAATGATGGGACATCTCTCTTTTTCTGGTGGGCACTTTTTAAAAAGGTTGGCGTTATAAATGGCTGGAATATGAAGGACATTTTTACTCTCTTCTCTTTAGTTACGGCAAGTTTTGGTCTTTCAACGGGAATTTTTGGAAATACAATGAGACTTTCTTTAATGATAGTACAGAACGAACTCGATTTTTATCTAACCTTGCCAAAACCGGCACTCTTACATTTGCTAATAAGTAAAACTTCATTTACCGCTTTCGGAGATATTGTATTTGGCTTTCTTGCCTACGTCCTTCTTGTAGGTGCATCATTCAAAACTTTCTCATTGTTTCTCATTATGGTGGTTGTTTCATCACTTATTATTGTAAGTTTTTCTGTTTTGGTTTCCTCTTTTGCCTTTTATATTGACACTGGAGGACAAGTTTTACAAGAAATAATTTATTCCCTTAATGCTCTCTCTATGTATCCATCATCGATTTTCCCGTCAGGGATAAAGGTAATCCTTTACACATTACTTCCTGCGGCTTTTATCGGATATGTTCCCACTCTTGTAATAAGAGAGTTTTCTTTTAAGTATGTCTTTATTCTGCTAATAGCACTCTTTACATTTGCAATTTTAGGACTAATACTTTTTAACAAAGGATTAAAGAAGTACTCATCGGGGAGCGTAATCGGATTAAGATCTTAATGTATCTTTGCCAAATTTTATTTTTAAGAAGTTTAAAAATACAGTTAGCTTAACTTGAGACTTTATAAGTTCAACAGCATATGAGTTGATATTAATCAATGGTTTAAAGTAATTTTGTTGATACTGTCATAATTAGGTGGCTTCCCTTATCAAAATATAAAGGCATTCACTTAAAATGAGCCACTCTCCAAGTTTTCATTGTATTTTCCTTCGACAAAACATAGATTTTTATGAGAAGGTTTTACAAAAATTTCTTACAAAAACTTCATCTAATTGCGTGAATTGCGGTCAGATAGGTTAAAATAGTACCACCTCGTCCTAAAAAATTGGGCTATATGAAATTGAATCGTTGCCTCGTATGAAAATCTATTCAAAAACGCTCTACAATCAACAAAAATTGCTCAAAACCTCTACCTCGTATCCTGGGGGCTATTTTTAGCATTACAGAGGGTACTTTTTGGAGGGGTACCAGGCTAACGAGGTATCAAAAATGAACTGTAAGAAAACATTAAAACTCTTGCATTTTTTAAAAGAAGTACTACAA
>JAEMPV010000140.1 GCA_022759145.1 Caldisericum sp. | reverse complement strand
ATCCCTTATAGACAATAGCCATTCGACCTCTGCCTATCTCCTCTATGATCTCATACTTATCAATTTTTTGTGGGGTATTGTTGCTCATTTTTCTCTTCCCTTCATCTTAGAATTTCATTTCATTTTGCACTACTACTTCACCAGCCTTATATAGGACAAACGACAGGAAAAGTATCAGTAAATGCATAAAAGTCATATACAAAAATCCAGGCAGGTTTCCACCTCTTGAGAAGAACATATATGCAGGAGAAAGAGGACTTCTGAAAGATTTCATAAATAATTCAGACATAAGTATTATGCCAAAAAACATTATAAAGATAATTTTTAGTTGCCCTGTTGCTTCTGATGCGATTGATTCGATTTTTTGAAGGACGAGCGTTTTTTTGTTGAAAAGATTAGTAAGGGCGTAAAGAACAGGTATGAGATTTCCTCCTTTTTGCTCCTGGATAACAAGAGACGAAACTACATTTTTAAGTTCTGGAATTTTTTCTATCCATTTATTGAAAGGAGTCAACGCTTGCTCAAGGTTTTTATATGTTTCATAGCGTGCTGTAACTTCATCGAGGATATAAGAAAGAGGGGCAGACCTTATCCTTTCTCTTGAGAATTGAAGCGCCTGTGAAAGAGAGTTGCCTGCCTGAATTGAATTTGTCATTATCTGTAGCCATGTTGGAATTTGCAATTTTAACCTATTTAAAGACATCTCTTCAAGTGGCTTCCTTATGAAGGCAAGGAATATAAGGTATCCTTGAAATACCATTATGAGCCCAAACGATAACTTGAAAAGAAAAAGTTGCTTCATTGTGTTTGCCTTTTCTACGAGGATCTTATCGAAAGGTGATAGGGAAATATATTCCTTAAATTGTGCGGAAACAGTGCTTATAAAAGAGGCTTTTTTATCGGTTTTTTTTGAATCTATACTTCTGTAAATTGAAAGAACATCCAGGTCAAATGGAGGTATGCTATCCCTTTTTAATCCGAGAGTTTTTTCAATAGACTGGTAAGCACTTTCCTGGACAATTTTCTTAATGTTGTCAATGTTCTTTTCTACGCTGTTATTCTTAAAGTACTTTTCCAGCTCTTCATTTTTGTTGAGGCTGTAAGTAAATGAACCTACGACATTTGTTGATTTAATACCTGCGCTAATTAAATTTTCCTTTACCCAGCTTAACTCAGGATTGGTTACTATGTCCTCGACTGTAACTCCTTTTTGTATGTTAAAAAACATAGGACCAAGAGAATTGTATCCAAATAAAAAGAATATCAGAAGATATGCTATGAAAACAATAAGGACTGTTCCCTTCCCAATATTGTATCCCGACTCTCTCAGACTTAATGATATTTTAGAGATGAAATCCTTTCCTGTCTCTTCTCCGTAAGGCAACGCTTTTTTTACGGTTTTCCCTTGTTCGATAAAATCCTTAAATTTACGCTTTCTCATCTTTTGTTGCCTCCTTAATATAATCATTGAAGTTAATACCATGAAGTTCCATCTTTTTTGCGCACCTCAAATTCCCATGAGAAATAACAAATTTAAATTTCCCTTTGACTTTGCCTTTTTCGTCAGTCCCAGTCCTTTCAAATTCAATAAAGGGGACAAATTTTATTCCAAGTTCAGAGTGAGAGTCTGGAACGAACTCACCAATCATACCAACCTTTCTTGAGCCATCCTCAAATCTGAAAAGGTGGATAATGATATCAATCCCACCTAAAATCATCGAGGCAATTGCCTTTTCTGTGAGTTTTGCGCCAGTCATAAGAACCATTGATATAAGCCTTGAAATAACATCCTCTGGTGAGTTTGCGTGGATCGTTGACATAGAACCATCATGGCCCGTATTCATAGCCTGAAGCATATCAAATGCCTCTGCTCCTCTTACTTCGCCTACGATTATCCTGTCTGGCCTCATTCTCAATGCGTTTCTTACAAGGTCTCTTATTGCAATCTCTCCTTTTCCCTCGATATTGGGGGGTCTTGCCTCCAAAGAAACTACATGCGCCTGGTTGAGTTGGAGCTCTCTTGAGTCTTCTATTGTAATTATTCTTTCATTAGAGGGTATCATCCCGGACATAAAGTTTAGAAAGGTTGTTTTACCTGTTCCTGTTCCGCCAGATACAATTATATTAAGTCTGCTTTTTATGAGGAGGTTTATGATGTCTGCGATTTTATCGTCGATGCTTCCAAGTTTTATAAGGTCTTCTCTTGAAAGGATGTCTTTTCGGAATTTTCTAATTGTAACAACAGGATATTCTGAGATAGGAGGAATAATAACATTCACTCTTGAGCCATCAGGCAATCTTGCGTCGACCAGGGGACTGCTTTCGTCTATTCTTCTACCAAGCGGCTGAACTATTTTATCAATGAGCCTTTTAAGCTGCTCTTCGTTTTCGAAAGTAATGTCTGTTGGGATAATATTTCCCTCTTTTTCAACGAAGACCTTTTTTGGACCATTGATCATTATTTCTGTTATCTTGTTGTCGTACAAAAGTTTTTCAAGAGGACCAAAGCCCGTTATTTCGCTTACAATTGACTCGATAAGTTTGCTTTGGGGAATGTCCTTAAGGTCTACCTCACCATTTTTAATTATTTTTGAGATTTTTTCAGCGCACATTGCATATACATATTCACGTCCTTTTTTGTTGAGGTCCATTAGGATCTCAGATGGCGAGTAATAGTCGAAGAGTTTCTTTCTTAAGTTTTCTGCGATTTCATTAAATCTGTCTAATTCAACTTCTTTTTGTTCCGATTTTAATTTAAAGCCTCCAATAGAGACCCGCTTGTTGTTTTCATCCATTTTCGACCACCTGCGCAATCGCCTTTACAAGGCTTACAAGATCATCTCTCAGTTTGCTCTTTGTATGAGATACAATTACAGGTATACCATTGTTATAACTCAAGGCAACCTGTGTGGGATCATCTTCTACGGTTGCAAATGTGCCCTCCGGAAGGATTGCCCTTAAATCGCTCCCTATTACTGAAAGAGCCTTTTTATTCCTCTTGTTCATAATAACTTTAGCATCAAAAGGAACGCCCTGTTTCATAATCTCTTCCCTGAACTGTTTTAAAAGTATTATTGAATTTGCTTCTGATGTGACAACAGCGAAAACCTGGTTACTTATCTCAACAATCTCTCTAAGTGTATCGTAATACCTTGGAGGTGTATCAATTATAGTATAGTCAAAATAATCTTTGACATACTCTATTGTTTTAGCAAATTCTGCTGAATGGGAAAATACATAGGAAGCCTCCTGTAAAGTCTTTGGTGGAAGCAAGCAATGTAAATTTACTGACTCAATATGAAATATGTAATCATCTATGTTTTCTCGTGCACCTTCCCCGAGAAGAAGAACAAGGTCGTAGAGGTTTTTGTTTGAATAAGACAGATCAAGTAGTATCGGGACATCTGAGAAAGGGAAAGAGGCATCTACATAAAGTACCTTTTTGTTAAGCAAATTTGCAAGCCCAATTGCAACATTTATTGCAATAAAACTTTTTCCTGTGCCTCCTTTTGGTGAAAAGAATGAGATAACTTTTGATATCCTTTTCTCTTTTATTATATTCTTTGGAGAAACCGCTTCATATCTATTGTAGTTTTTTTCAACAGTTGTTAGGGATTGCTCGTCCATTGGCTTGTAAACAAAGTCGTTAGCGCCTTCCTGGTAAAGCATTCTCATATTATATGTCATGCCACGCTTTAATAAGACGACAATAAATGTTCCAGGACTTTGTTCATGTGATTTCTTAATGACTCTTGAGATTTCTTCAATTTCTGGAATTTCTTCGAAATCTACAAACAAAATGGCAGGCTTTAAGAATGAGACCCTTTTTATGGTTTCATCTTCAGAGGAACTGCTTCCCACAAGGTCAAAGTCAGGAAAGTCTGCAACTTGATTTACGATTCTTTGGAGACCATCCTGTGAAGTTGAAAAGACAAAAACCTTTAACTTATTCATAGCGCCCTCCTTTTATTAAAATTCTGATAATTGATCTTCCAATTTGCAACACATCCCCGGAATGTAACTCTACTTTGTCCTTTATTTGCTTTCCATTTACATAAGTTCCGTTTAAACTATTGTTATCTGA
>JAEMPV010000139.1 GCA_022759145.1 Caldisericum sp. | reverse complement strand
ACCTTTATACTTCCTGCATAACTTGGTTCTTGAACCTCATTCTGCGCATCTTTACCTGCAACTTCATCTTTTGTTTCAACAGTTTCTGTCTGTTCCTTAGCCTGTGTGTTCTGAGTTACCGTTTGAGTTCCTGCGCTTACCTGAGTCTGCTGTGCAGTAGGTGTGTTTCCTGCCATAACAAAGTGTCTTCCCACAAAAACCGTGGAGCCTAAAAGCCCCAAAACAAACAACGCTACTAAAACCTTCTTTTTCATAGTGCACCTCCCTGTGCCTAATTTTTTGGAAGTTCTCTCAAACTTCCTGGTTGAAGTATAATACCCTGTCCGTGAAGAATCCGTGAAGAAAAAAATTGATTTTTTAAAAGTTAAATAATCCTGGATTTTGCAAGTTTTTCTATGATATGGTTTTTTATGTCAGAATAGTTTTCTCTTGTAAGTGCCAAAATTTCGTAACGAGAAAAATCTTTTACTAAGTCTCGATGAAGCGTTGCAATGAGGTTTATATCTTTTTCGAGACTTTTAAAAAGATAATATTTGAAACTCCTTGAATAAAATTCCATTTTGCCAATCTCATCAATAATAACAATTTGAGCATTTTCAAAGGCATTTAGCGCAATTTTCTCAAAGTTCTTGATGTTGAGGAAGTATTTGCCAAATTTAATATTTGATATTTGTTCAACAGATGCAAAAATGAGTTTTTCGCCTGTTCTTAAATCCTCTATTGTAAAGCCCTGCCTGAATCCCTTTTCCCTTACTTCTTCAGTTATAAAGCCAGATATATCTACGCCTGAATCTGTAAGGAGTTTTGCGATATCCTTCATTAATGTTGTCTTACCACAACCAGGAAGGCCCGTTACAAAAATTTTCACCATAATTTATTTTACTCTATTTTAGAATTTCTTATTTTTGAAGTATTGAGTTACAATAAAGTGTGGAAAAGTTTGAAAGTTTTGTTTTGGCGTTAAAAATGCATTTGAGCGTTCATCTTCCTATGAAGAATGTGCCTCTTTATGTATTTAACTATGATGTAAAATATCCTCCATTAATATGGCACAATATCCTGAACTATATCCTGAATATCATAAATATATTTTCAACTTTTACCTTTATCGGCCTTATATTACTTGTTTTGCTTGGGCTTATTAAAAAAAGAGGTAAGGTGCAAGAGAAATTTTTCCCTACACGAATAGTAGCCGTTATCCCTGCACATAACGAGGAAGATTCGATTGCACTTGTTATAAATTCTGCAGTTAATGCGGGATTCGACAAAGTTTATCTTATAGGAGATGCCTGCACTGACAATACCGTAAATATAGCAAAAGAATTAGGGGTTGAAGTAATTGAAGTAAATGCACGTTCAAAGTCAAAGGCACTCAATTGGGCGTTACCTCAAATAATTGAAAAAGAGGGAGTTAATGCTTTCTTTATGTTTTTCGATGCAGGGAATGTCTTTGATAAAGATTTTCTTAAGGAAGCGCTTCCTTACATAAAAGCATATCCAATAATCCAATTCAGAACAAGAAACGCAAACTATACCCACTGGGTTTCAAGAATGTTTGTTATTATGTCTGCATTTTTCTTCAAAATTCAAATTGCACTTAATAATCTTGGACTTTCTGCTATATTAAGCGGCTTTGGTTGGGGCGCATACGGATGGGTTTTGAAAGAATTTCCTTATGAAGTAAAGAGCATAACCGACGATTTTGAATATACAGTGAGAGTTAAATACAATGTGCAGTATGTTGATTGTATCTCGGTATATGACGAGAAACCAGAATCATTTATTGTTTCATTTAAACAGAGGTTGCGCTGGATAAGAGGATATTTTTATCTTCTGTTTACAGACATAAAGAGTTTCAGGAATAAACCATATCTTATACTTTTGCCTTTGTCTTTTGTTCTGTGGCTTATTTCAATCTTTGTGCTTATTTTAGACTGGAATATTTTGACTGTAGTATCTTCGTTTGCAATTAATTCTATTATGTTTTTTGTTACGCTTGACAAAATTGACTTAAAGATGATAAAGTTTTACGACATTTTTACATTCTTTTTCTTTAACGCAACGAATATAATTGTAATTCTTATAGCGCTTTTTACTTTCTTCAATACAAAATGGTTCAGAACACCTCACACAGGAAAAGTTGAAAAAGGCTTGCATAATTTAAATATTTGATTTTTGTATTATAATATAAGTGTAAGCCTCGGGGGAGCCCACATTGGTGGCTGAGAGGGACACTTAGAGGTGTCCGACCCCTGGAACCTGATCCGGGTAATGCCGGCGTAGGGAGATGGTGCAAGGTAGAAACCCTGCCTACACCCTCCCAGAATGCGGGAGGTTTTTAAATTTGAAGAAATTAAGAAAAATTGTAGAGCTTGCGCTTTTAGGTTGCTTTTTCATTCTGACTTTTTCAAAGTCCTCGGTCATTTCTATTGTTTCATTTTTCCTTTTGGTGCTTATTTTAGTCCAACTTGTAAAAAATTCAAAGATTTTGAAGAGCCTTTCATTCTTGCTATTTCTCTATTTATGGCAGATTGTCTCGTCTCACAAACTTGTCCCATCGTATATACTTCCATCTCCAGTTCAAATTGTCCACATTATCTCAACACAATCAAATATTATTCTTCCAAATCTTGTTGCAACCCTTGAGGTAACATTCATCGGGTTCTTTCTTTCAATTCTTTTTGGCGTTCTTCTTGCGCTTCTTATGCATGTTGCAAAACCCATCGAAGACCTCATTTACCCTATTGCAGTTATCACCCAATCAACACCAACAATTGCAATTGCTCCACTTATAATCCTGTGGCTTGGCTTTGGGACACTTCCTAAGATTGTTGTTGTAATCTGGGCAACATTCTTCCCTATTACAGTAAATACACTTCTTGGCTTGCGGACGGTTGACCCTGATATGGTTGATGTCCTCAAGGCAATTTCTGCAAAGAAAAGCGATATTTTCAGGTATGTCATTTTCCCGCACACGCTTACCTATATCATAACCGGCATTGAAATATCATCTCCCTATGCCATATTAGGAACACTCACTGCAGAGTGGATGGGCACAACGATTGGCATGGGGCTTTACATAAGAAGGTCTTTTTCTTCTTTTCAGTTGGATCAGGTTTTTGCAGGGACAATTATCATAATCCTCTTTAGCCTCCTTATGTGGGGTTCTGCAACAATGCTGAGGCAAAAATTTACTCGCTATTTAGGAGGTGAAAAATGAGGAAAATTATTCTTGCTTTATTGATTTTGGTAGTCCTTGCTTCTTCTTTTGGCTGTGCCCCAAAAGAAACGAAACTTGGAAATGTAACGAAGGTTACTCTTATGCTTGATTGGACTCCAAACACAAATCACACAGGAATTTATGTTGCACTTGACAAAGGGTATTTTAAGGAAAGGAATCTTGATGTAACTGTTGTGCAACCAACGGAAGTATGGCCTGAATCTGCTGTATCGGGTGGCAAGGCTGATTTTGGCATCTCATTTCAGGAATCACTTACTCAGTATGTTGTAAATGAAGGTGCGCCTCTTGTTGCAATTGCTGCAATTCTTCAACACGATACCTCTGGGTTTATATGGCTTAAGGATTCGGGTATTACATCACCAAAAGACTTTGCAAACAAAACTTATGGTGGCTGGGGAAGTGCCTGGGAAAACGCAATCGTTGATTATGTTGCAGAGCAAAACGGAGTCGACCCAAAGACAATAAAGAAAGTGGAACTTGGTGTGTTTGACCAAGTAACAGGTCTTCAGAGGAAAGTTTACGATTTTACCTGGATTTATTACGGCTGGGAAGGAATTGATGCGGAATTGCGAGGACTTAATTTCGATTTCTATAGCTTAAAAGACCATATTCCAAATTTTGACCACTACACGCCCATATTTATCACAAGTAAAAGTATGATTGAATCGCATCCTGATGTTGTTAAAGCATTTGTTGAGGCAATTTCTGAAGGTTACACATATGCTGCCAAAAACCCGGAAGAAGCAGCACAGATCCTCTTGAAATATGCACCTGAACTTGACAAAAACCTTGTTACAAAGTCGCAGAAGTGGATTTCACCTTATTATCTTGATGATGCAGGTTGCTTTGGTGTGATGAAGGAATCAGTTTGGAAAAACTTTACAGACCTTATGTATAGCCTTAAGATAATAAAAAGTATGCCTGCCGATGTAAACACTCTCTTTACAAACGAGTTTCTTCCATGCAAGAAGTAAGGGTAAAGGATGTAAAAGTATATTATGAAGGCTTTCTTGCGGTAAACGGAGTGAGTTTTTCGCTTCCGCAAGGAAAGCATCTTGCACTTATTGGCCCTTCAGGGTGCGGCAAGACTTCACTTCTTAAGGCAATTGCAGGTCTTTTGCCCTTTGAAGGTGAAATTTCCCGCCCCGAGGGGCCTCTTGGGTATATGCCTCAAAAAGGCGTTCTTCTTCCCTGGTTTACGCTTCTTAAAAACCTTGAAATCCCACTCCTTATAAAAGGGGTTGCCGAGAAAGAGGCGAAAGAAAAAGTGCTTGAACTCCTCCCGCAGTTTGGGCTTAAGGGATTTGAAAATAATTTCCCCAGTGCCTTATCGGGAGGGATGTATCAGAGAGCTGCCCTTCTTCGAACACTTTTAACGGGTGCAGATCTACTTTTATTGGATGAGCCTTTCGGTGCAGTTGATGCCTTAAACCGAAGAAAACTATGGCTTTATCTTGAGGAAATGCGCTCTTCCTACCACTTTTCAACTATAATGGTAACGCATGATGTAGAGGAAGCGGTGTTCCTCTCGGATATCATTGTCATTATGCACAAGTACCCAGGCGAACTTAAAGAAATTATCACGGTGGATTTGCCACATCCACGAACGATTCAAACAATTTCATCCGACAAGTTTTCCTCGATTGTCGAATATGTCCTCGAGAAGATAATAGAAGAGAACATTTAG
>JAEMPV010000138.1 GCA_022759145.1 Caldisericum sp. | reverse complement strand
TAAAAGTGAAATAATTAAGAAAAGAGATGAAAGAATAAGAGAAAAGACATTTGACGAATGTCATTTGCTCTATATCTTTTTAGCCAAAAACTTTAAATACTTGTTTAGCACAATAAAGAATTGACGAAAAAACAAAAACAAGGGGGAAGAAAAAATGAGTGAAAATAAAATAGAGCAAAAAAAGATAGATAACTTTAAGAGTATCACTCTTGATATGGCTGGAGAATTGCCAAAAATATATAAAGAAATCAAGAAGCTAGTAGCGAAGTTTGTTGAGGACGAAATACTAAGGGAAAAGGTTGAATTTATTACTAAAGATTTTGATGACTTGGAAAAGGAAATTAATGAAATGTGGGCATTATATGAAATACTGCTACATAGCTTCGAAGCAGACGCTACCTATATTAAGAGACAGTTCTACAAGTTTACAGGGAATTCGTTTATACTTAGATTTGACGAAGATGCGATAAGGCTGTTTACCCCTTCCGGATTCTGGGTCTCTACACTATTCTATGATGAATTAGAGAAGAAAAGTCTCGAAAAATTTATAGTAGAAGCTTTCATTTATCCGGGTCTGCTATACCAATACACAGAGCATATAAAAAGGAAAATAGAGCACATAATACTTATGCTATCAGAGAGTTATGATTTCATCAAAGATATTAGGATGCTGGCAAAGTGGCTGAAAGCAAATAATCAGATTTAGCCATAACATTTTTTATATAACATTTTATTGGGGGTGAAAAGATATGGAAAAGAAAAATGAAAAAGTAAATGTGAAGGTAAGGGCGGAAGACCATCACTGGGGGTGGGTAGCTAAGAGATTGCCGGATAACCCCCCATTCTACTATCACACGGTTATTGGGCTCTGGGGATTTGAGTATAGCGGAAGAGAAATAAAGTTTAGGAGACCGATAAGTATAAGGCGTTTTAATAAATACTGTGAAGAAATAGAAAGCGATAACCTATGGAATTGGATTTACCTATGTGATAAGAATTATATTGATAAACTTATCAGTTCAAAAAATGTCATAAAACTTTAAACATAAAACTTTTTTTCAATCTTCTTCTCTGTTTTACTTTTTCCGTTAAGCTTTTCTATTTAGCGGTTTTAAATGTGAATGTAGAGGTGTGAATAAATATGAGTAGATTCGAATTGAAAAGATTTCAATGTGAGGACGGAATCCAAATTGTAGCTGTTTTCTTCTCTGATGCAGATCCTTCTGATAATTTTAATAAGTATATTATAACGCTTGGTGACGATAATACAGTAATAGTAAAAAATATACAGAGAAATTGGGGTAAAGATGAGATAAGTATTATTTGTCATCGTGCTTTATATGAATCGGAAGCAAAAATACTTAGGGATAAAATCATTAAAGCAAAGGACGATAGCGATTTTAAAGACATATTATACAAAATAACTATTAATTGTTAAATGCCTATAGCTTTTTTTCATATACTTGTATATGTATTTCTATTTCACATTAGTGATTCCGTTAAGTTTATAAATAAGTAAAACAAAAATAACGTTAAGGTGAAAAAAATGGAAGGGGAAGAAAAACAAAAGGTGGAAAAAGTAGAGGCATTCGCATTTTTTAATATGCGTGTGCCTATAGACTTTCTAAAGAAAGTAAAGCTCTATCAGGCTCAATACTTCCAAGCGTTCGGTAAAAAGCTGTCTACAAGCGATCTAACTGTAAAAGCTATAGAAGAGTATATACAAAATCATCCAATCAGGGGGAATGACAATGAGCAGTAAAGGAAAAAGTAAAGATGACTATGAGCTGAAATCCTTTAGCGAGCTCAGAGCTGAGCTTAAGAGAGAAGCATTAAAAGACAAGCTGAAATTTGACACGTTTGTCGATGAGGTGGTAGATCAGAAGCTGATATTGTCAAACATTGACATTTTAGACGAAGGTGTCATACTTTACTGTAGAAAAATACCAGACGACGGCAAATTATTGAGAGTATTCTCTAATTCGAAAGTAATCAGAAAGCAAATACCAATGATCCAGAAAGCTCTGGACAAGTATAAGGAAATTATCATTACTGTAAAAAAGGTTCAGAGCAAAATGGGTAAAACATATTACCAGATCTTTTGAGGTGCTGTAAAATGATGCTTAAGATAAAGAGAGGACCGGACTACTTGTTAATGCAGATATTTACCCCATATGGTGTGGTAGAAGATAGCTTTGACACAGTATACGCTGTTTTCTATAACAGTAAAGACAAGACTGAAAAGGTAATGAAATATGACCCTGATAACAAGGAAATAAGGGAAGCGTTTTTTGAAGCTTCTGCGGTATTTGTTCGAAATAACACTGCATTGGTGTATTTAGCACATCCGCTTCAATATCCTGTCCGCTATCAGCCTTCAGGAGAAACATAACTTTTTTTCTATAAACTTTTCATAGGTGATATTTATGGGGAAACGAAAAGAGGTAGACAAATCCAAAATACCGGAAAATGTAAAAAAGGTATTGGAGAATGAGCCAGACGATAATTTCGAAACAGTTAATATAAAAGGAATAGAAGTTAAGCTGAATAGCTGTTATAAGCTACTCATCGGTAGGATGATATTCTATGTTAAAACGCTGAGTTTTACGGAAAACCCTTATGTTATAGTGTGTCAAGATTACTACAGTAAAAGGATTAGCCTTGATTTTCGAAAGGCATCATTGATTGCTGAATATGATTGTAATCAATTTGAGCGGAGGAGGAAGAATAAATGACTGAAGAAATTGTCGATGAATATTCTCAGAATCAGATTACTTATTTTTGGAGAGGCGGACGCTTATACTTCTATTTAAGGGATCCTAAACGAAAAACATTCATAAAGAGACTGAATAAGCTGTATGTTTGCTACATAGCTGTTTTTGAGAGGTGTTATTCTGGGAAGGATAGGAAGGGGAAGGGAAGGACTAAAGAGAATGACATTCATGTCGAATTCGTTAAGTGTGAAGAGATTAATGTTTTCAATAATCCTGATGCTGAAAACGATATTGAAAATGCTAAATTTGAATTGGAAGACGAAGCGATCGATTGTGCCTTAAAGTATAACGATTTCGGAGGTAATGGATGGGATAAATCCCAATTCATTTTTACTAGTCAAATATTCTTCAATGAAGTAGATTGCGAAAATGATCGCTGTAGAGGTGTTTTGAATGAGGCAGAAGGGGTTTTCAAGCGATCTTCTGCTCATAGACATTGACATTCCCAAGGAATTTTGGGAAAAACATCTAGAAGACATTTTTAAGCATAAATTGAAATTCTGCAGTTTTTACCTTCAAAATGAAATCGATCACTACATTGTTAAAGAGAGCAGAAATGGGAATATTCATGTTTATGTTTACCTAAAAAAGCCAATCACTACTTTTGATGAATATTCTCGTTTTAAGTATTGTTTAGGGGAAGACCACAAAAGGTTAAGCTTGGATTTGAGACGCTATAAAATATGGGGGAAGATTGTGCAGTTTTTCTGGACTAAATAAGTTATTATTGTAAAGCTTATTGCTTGACCCCACGCAAAGTAAAAGAGATCTGTAAAAGCGTTATCTGATATATGCCAATCTTCATCAAGCTCATATATAACAAATAAGGCATTAAACGTTATATAGCTTGTTATAGCGAATAATGAGTAGTGTA
>JAEMPV010000137.1 GCA_022759145.1 Caldisericum sp. | reverse complement strand
AGAAAATTGTAAAAGAAGAAGGCGTAAAGAACGGCTGGGTTCAGTACGACTAACTTTAAAGAGTTTCTTTATTATAATGATTGCGGGGGTTCTTTATGGTGTTGGATTCACGCAAAAGTAAATTAAAGATTCCTGGGATGCTGTATATTTTTGTTTCGTTTGTTCCATGGATTGTTTATTGGATTTTATGCGGATTGGGGAATGCCTATGGGATTGCTATCTCGTTATTAATATCTCTTTTGCTTTTAATTCCTCAAGTTCAAAAGAGAGATTTCAATTGTTTTTATTTCTGGGGTTGAGAATGTAAGCGGGCTTTAGGAAAAAGGACCTATAACATATCTTTTAAGAGAACTTGAACTTAGCAAGGAGGAAACTCCTTTCCAAAAACGACTCAGATTAATGTCTTCTCTAATATTTGGAGACACCTTTTAATATATGCTTAAAGTTACATAAAGACATATTTTCTCTTGACAGGAACTTGTTTTAGTGTATAATTTATGCTCTAAACATTTGAGAAAAGGAAGTGATAATATGAGAATAGGTTTTTACGGTGGAGTAAGAGAAATTGGCGGTAACATAATTCTTATGGAGTCTAACGGTGTCGGAATTGTTTTTGACTTTGGAAGGCGATTCCCAACATCGCAAGTATTCTTTAACGATACAATAAAGGGGAGACCAGAAAAAGGTTTTGAAGACTATGTTGATTTGGGAGAGATGCCTCCTTTTAGAGGATTTTATAAGAGGGAGTTACCAGAATCAAAGAGTCTGCCCATTGAAATTGGCGGGATGTTTTTCTCTCATGCTCACCTCGACCACATAGGGCAAATTTGCTACCAGAGTGATTCTCTTAAGAAGTATATGACAAGAGGGACATTTGCAACCTTAAGTTACTTTGTCGATAAAGGAATTGTAGAATGCATGCCTGAGAATATCGAAATTATCGATGGAAAAACTGTTGAGGTAGGAGATTTTAAAATTACCCCTTACTTTATTGATCATGATGTGCCAGGTGCTGTTGCCTATTTTGTAGAAACGCCCAAAGGTCTTGTAATCTACACAGGAGATATTTATTTCAAAGGAATAAAAAGGGACCTTTCTTTTAAATTTGTTGAGTATGCAAAGTCTCTTAAGCCCTACATTCTTATAACTGAAGGCACACGCATCGGCTGGAACGGTATCCTGAGCAACACCGAAGATGAACTCAAAGAACAGATTAAAGAAGTTGCAAATATCTTCAAAGGACTTATTATAGGGAATGTTTACGAGATTCATCTTGCTCGTATCCAGACATTTTTTAATGCTTCAATCGAACTTGGTAAGAATTTTATAATCCATGAAGACTATGCAAATACGCTTCTCAAATATGGCGAATTTGATACAATTGCAACTAAAATATTAAATTCCCAAAATACTTTTGTCTATGCACCTTTTGGAAGCAAACTTAACTTGCCCAAAGAAAAATACATTACAAAAGAAGATTTAGTTTCAAATCAGGTTAACGAAATTTTACTTTTGAATTTTGCTCACATAACAGAACTTCTTGATATAAATCCTGTTTCTGGTTCTGCATACATAATGTCAGGTGGAGAGCCACTTTCTTCTGTTGATCCTGCAAACACCAAGATTCTTGAAAACTGGCTTTCAAAATTTAACCTTCCTTTATTTAGAATCCACTCGCCTGGGCATGCCTCCGAAACCGAAGTCCTTTGGATGGCAAAGGAAATAAATCCAGAGATACTTCTCCCGATTCATACCCAGATCCCTGAGCGGTTTAATGTGGTGCATAACAATGTAATTATTCTTGAAAAGGGTGTATTGACTGAGTTTTAGATAGTAGTATAATTTTAATGCCATGGGAAAAACCCAAATTTTGAAAGGAGGTAGAGTATGAAAAAACTGATTGCAGTACTTGCAATCGTAGTAATGCTCTTTACATTCGTTAGAATTGTTCCAACAGTTTCTGCAGAGAATGTAAAGACTGTTGTAGTTTATGTTGGAAAGACTCAAGCAACAATCGATGGGAAATCAACAACTCTTGACCAGGCTCCTGTTGTAGTTAATGGTAGAACAATGGTCCCTATTAGATTTGTATCTGAAGCACTTGGTGCAACAGTTGACTGGAACAACGCAACCCGTGAAGCAACAATAAAGCTTCTTGGTAACACTATTGTTCTTAAGATTGACTCTCCTACAGCAACAGTTAATGGTTACACTGTCTATCTTGATGCACCAGCAACAGTCGTGAAATCAACTGGAAGGACTGTTGTCCCTCTAAGATTTGTTTCCGATTCACTTGGTGCAGATGTAACATGGAATGCAACTGATAAGTCAGTTACTGTAAAATTCTCAGAAGACTGGATTAAGAACCCAACAGAAATTACCTTCTGGCATGCAATGCAAGCAGCCCTTGGACAGGCACTTACAAAACTCATTGATGAGTTCAACGCAACTCACCCAAGATACAAGATTGTCCAAACAGCCATTGCAAACTACACATCCTTACAGCAAAAAACAACTGCTGCACTTGCATCAGGGCAGCCACCAGTAATAACCCAGGCATATGAAAACTGGGTTGCAAACTACATGCTTGGAAACCTTCTCACTCCAATGGAAAAGTTTGTAAAAGATCCATCAATGGGTCTTTCACAGGCAGATATCAATGATTTCTTCCCAATTATGTGGAAAGATGGCTATTTACCTGATGGAAAAATGTGGATGTTCCCGTTTAACAAGAGCGTTGATGTTATGTACTACAACGTTGACATGCTTAAAGAGGCAGGATTTGATCATCCTCCAAAGACATGGGATGAGTTTGCAACAATGGTAAAAGCACTTACAAAATCTGATGGCTCACAGTGGGGTTGTTCAGTAGGTGGAGATGTTGACCTCTGGTACTCAATGGTTTATGCATGGGGTGGAAAGGTTCTTACAGATGATTTTAGAAATGTACTGTTCGATAAAGATCCTAATGCCCTTAAAGCAGTTGAATTTATGAACGACCTTTACAAGAATGGTTATATCCACTTTACAACAGGTTATAACTATCAGACTGACTTTGGTAACAAGAAGTGCGGATTTGTATTTGCATCTGTTGCATCCTACACATATATTGACCAGGCAGTTGCAGGAAAATTCAAATGGGCAGAAGCACCGATCCCTGCAGGTCCAAAGGGTCAGTACACTGCAATGTATGGGACCAATGTTGTTATCTTTGGAGAGAAATATGCTCCTGAGGTAAAGCGTGGCGCATGGGAGTTTGTAAAGTGGTTTGATGCACCATATCAAACTGCAAGATGGTCAATTGATACAGGATACCTTCCTGTAAGACAGTCTGCGCTCAATCTCCCTGTATTTAAGCAATTCCTTTCTGATCATCCTGAAAGAAAAGCAGGATTTGACTCACTTAACTTTGCTCTTGTTGAGCCACCAACAAAAGAATGGAACCAGGCAAGGTCTGACATCGGCGCTGAACTTCAGAAAATATACTTACAGAAGATTTCTCCTGCAGATGGTATTAAAGAACTTGGACTAAAGATGAGGTCTTATATTCATTAAGTTAAAATAGTTAGATTTTTTCATAGCCCCAGCAAATCGCTGGGGCTATTTTATTTATTGTTGAGTAGAATTCTTTAGAATGTTGAGAAAGAACTTCATTTTTATCTTTTTTACAAAATAATTAAATGAAAAGTTTGACTGAGTTTTAGATAGTAGTATAATTTTAATGCCATGGGAAAAACCCAAATTTTGAAAGGAGGTAGAGTATGAAAAAACTGATTGCAGTACTTGCAATCGTAGTAATGCTCTTTACATTCGTTAGAATTGTTCCAACAGTTTCTGCAGAGAATGTAAAGACTGTTGTAGTTTATGTTGGAAAGACTCAAGCAACAATCGATGGGAAATCAACAACTCTTGACCAGGCTCCTGTTGTAGTTAATGGTAGAACAATGGTCCCTATTAGATTTGTATCTGAAGCACTTGGTGCAACAGTTGACTGGAACAACGCAACCCGTGAAGCAACAATAAAGCTTCTTGGTAACACTATTGTTCTTAAGATTGACTCTCCTACAGCAACAGTTAATGGTTACACTGTCTATCTTGATGCACCAGCAACAGTCGTGAAATCAACTGGAAGGACTGTTGTCCCTCTAAGATTTGTTTCCGATTCACTTGGTGCAGATGTAACATGGAATGCAACTGATAAGTCAGTTACTGTAAAATTCTCAGAAGACTGGATTAAGAACCCAACAGAAATTACCTTCTGGCATGCAATGCAAGCAGCCCTTGGACAGGCACTTACAAAACTCATTGATGAGTTCAACGCAACTCACCCAAGATACAAGATTGTCCAAACAGCCATTGCAAACTACACATCCTTACAGCAAAAAACAACTGCTGCACTTGCATCAGGGCAGCCACCAGTAATAACCCAGGCATATGAAAACTGGGTTGCAAACTACATGCTTGGAAACCTTCTCACTCCAATGGAAAAGTTTGTAAAAGATCCATCAATGGGTCTTTCACAGGCAGATATCAATGATTTCTTCCCAATTATGTGGAAAGATGGCTATTTACCTGATGGAAAAATGTGGATGTTCCCGTTTAACAAGAGCGTTGATGTTATGTACTACAACGTTGACATGCTTAAAGAGGCAGGATTTGATCATCCTCCAAAGACATGGGATGAGTTTGCAACAATGGTAAAGGCACTTACAAAACCCGACGGATCACAATGGGGTGCCTCACTTGGAATGAGTTCTTCTGATGCGATTGTTGATATCTGGTACTCTATGGTCTATGAATGGGGTGGAAAAGTTCTTACGGATGATTATAAAAATGTTCTTTTTGACAAAGATCCAAACGCTCTTGCACCAGTTAAGTTCCTTAATGAGTTATATAAGAATGGATATATTCATTTCACGAACGGATATGATTATCAGTCAGACTTTGGGAATAAAAAATGTGCATTTGTTTTTGGAAGTGTAGTGGGGTATACATATATTAACCAGGCAGTTGGTGGTAGATTTACATGGGCACAAGCACCAATTCCTGCTGGTCCAAAGGGACAATATGCGCCACTTTCAGGAGCAAATGTTGTGATTTTTGGCAATAAATATAACCCTGAAGAAGTTAGAGGTGCATGGGAGTTTGTAAAATGGTTTACTTCAACTTATCAAACCGCAAGGTGGTCAATAGATACTGCATATCTACCGGTAAGAAAGAGTGCTTTGGAATTGCCTTTGTTAAAAGATTTTATACAAAATCATCCCGAAAGAAGAGCAGGATTTGATGAATTGCCAAACGCCTTAATAGAGCCTGTTTCTAGGGAATGGACCCAGGCTTATGTCGACATTGGAGCTGAGTTACAGAAAATTTTCCTTCAGAAGATTTCACCTGAAGATGGTTATAAAGAACTCGGACAAAAATTAAGATCTTATATTCATTAATCTGAATTTTAGGTAAATCGTTTTGCCCCAGCAAACCGCTGGGGCTATTTTTATTTCCGCAAATTTTATAAACTAAACTTGGTAACCTTTATTTTCTTTAGAAGACAAACTTGTTTTTGTGAATCCAGAAGAGATCTATCAATTTAATAAACTTTGCAATTTGATTTCAGAGAGCATTTTCTAAATAAAGTGTAAAGTTACTATATTACTAAAAAAGTTTTTGTAAGAAAACTCTACAATTTATGCAATTGATGCAAACGTGGATAGTAATTTTGAAATCAATTGAGGATTTGACGAATATAGGTACAGTATTCACAAAGACACACGAAAATATGTTGTTTTACTTGAAATGGATCTTTAACTAATAGCCTCATCATAAAATGTTTTCTTTTAGCGATAAAAATTGAAAAAAGGAGGCAATTTGCCTCCTTTGAATTATTGGTATAGTGCTTATTGATTTTATCCCTTGATTGCTCCTCTCGAGATGCCTTCAATGAATTGTGTCTGGAATATGAGAAAGAGTATAAGAACTGGTGCAGTTGCCATTGTTGCTGCGGCTGCAAGTAATTGCCAGTTTGTGCTTTCTGCTCCTATAAATGAGTAAAGTGCAACTTCAAGCGTCATAAATCGAGGGTCTGTGTTTACGATTAGAGGCCACATAAAGGCATTCCAACTTCCAAGGAAAACAAAGAGCGCAAAGGCAAAAAGGGTTGGTCTTATTATCGGAAGAGCGATGTTAAAGAAGAATCTGCCAATGCTACATCCGTCAATTTGGGCTGCTTCCCAGAGTTCATTTGGCAATTGCTTGAATGCCTGTCTTGTCAGGAATATGCCAAATACACTTGCACCAAATGGGAGTATAAGTGCCTGGTATGAGTTTAACCAGTGAAGTCTAAAAAGCGTTAGGTAGTTAGGTATAAGCAAAAGTTCTCCTGGAATCATCATAATGCCTAATATAATCATAAATATTTGATTTTTCCAGGGGAACTTAAGTTTTGCAAATGCGAATCCTGCAAGTGAAGAGTTGAATAATGAAAGAAGTGTAGTTGAAAGTGCAACAAACAGTGTATTAAAAATGTATCTCGTCCATGGAACGCCTTGAGGGTTGGAGTTCCACATATCGACATAATTTTTCCATTGGAAATCAGGTAAGAGTTTTGGTGGATACGCAAAAAGATTTTCAGGTTTACTTAGAGAGGTTACTATCATCCAGTAGAAAGGAAACACCATTATTATTGTTGCAATTGCAAGAATAAGGTATGTAAAGAAATAAGACTTCTTAAGATTTATCTTCATGATTCTCCCTCCGAACCTTCAGAGTAAAAGACTCTTCTTCCTGTGACTCTAAATTGTATTAGAGTAATTGTGAAGATGATTCCAAAAAGTACGACTGCAATAGCACTTGCAAATCCGGAGTGCCAATACTGGAACGCTTCCCTGTATAGCATGTATCCAATTGTTGTAGTTGAGTTGTAGGGTCCTCCCTGGGTAAGAACAAGGACAGGTGTAAACATTCTAAACGAACTAATAAGTGAAATTATGAATATGTAGAAAGTTGTAGGCGAAAGAAGAGGCCAGGTAACATGGCGGAATACTCCCCATTGGTTTGCACCATCAATTTCTGCAGCCTCTTGAAGTTCCTTTGAGACGGCTGTTAGTCCTGCCATAAATAGTATTGTAGAATAACCGAGTTCATGCCATACATTGTAAATTACAATTGCAAAAAGTGCGCTTGGAAAACCATTAAGCCATGGAGACGGTGGCAAGTGGAGCATTTTTAAAATAGAGTTTAGGATACCGTAATCAGGATGGAAAATCCATTCCCATACGATTGATGTTGCAACGAGTGGAGTAACATATGCAACAAAAATACCAAGCCTAAAGAAACTCCTAAACTTTATCGGCTTCATAAGAAGTGTTGCAAGGAAGAGTGAAAGTGCCATACTAATTGGAACATTAAGGGCAACATATTCAAGTGTAACGAGTGCAGCGTGCCAAAAGTCTGTTGATGTAGGAGGTTTTATTAATAGATTTATGTAGTTTTGTAAGCCAATAAATGTCTTTCCACCAATCATACTCCAATCAAAAAGTGAAAGGTAGAAGACATAAATAGTTGGGAATATTGCAAATACGCCAAGAATGATTAGGGCAGGTGTTATGAAACCATAACTTGTTATGTACTCAAGTATGGTCCTTCTTCTTTTTAATCCTGCAAGTACTTGTGCTTCTTTCATAGTTCAACTCCTTTCGGAATATTTTATCATTTTTTGGTGTTTTAGCAAAGTTTTTTAAGGTGTAACGCAATGACTTAGATCCCATTCAAAAAGTGCATTTAATGTATTTATTACATCAGTATTGTAAGTAAATAGTGCAGTTTCTCTTTCGTTATCAAAAGAAGGACTTGTAAAGTTATTTGAACCAATGTAGGCAAATGTATCGTCAATAATGAATGTCTTTGCGTGTATATATGGATTTGGAAGTGCAAGAACCGAATCTCCAAGATCTTTCTTTGTATCTGCTGCGTATGAGGATGGCATTAGAATTTTTACATCAACTCCTTTATCCTTTTGGTCCTTTAGGATTTTTATAATCGATGGGTCGCTTATGCTTTGCTCCCAGATCTTTATGCTTTTCTTTGCACTTTTGAGGGCGCTTTCAACCTTTGTCCTCGAATCAATGGGGCTTATAAGGACATTAGGGTTATCATTTGTAAAGTCAGTTCTTTCCCAATCGGCGTAGAATAGCGATTTCAGTGTTAAGACCTCATCCTTGTCGAAAGTTACAAGTCCAAAATCCCTGTTTTTTGTAAAACTTGAAGAGGTAAAGTTACCCGAAAGGACTATTGCTTCTGTATCATCGATTACGACATACTTTGCGTGTGTGAGGAAGAATTGAGGATTAGCCCACCTTACATCAATTCCATAGATCCTGAAGAGGTCTCTTATATCGAAGTTTTGGGTTTCTGCCTGGTATGGTGCTTCCTCTAGGATAACTTTTACTTCAACGCCACTTTTTGCAAGGTTTATTATTGTTGGAATAAAGTCAAAATCACTAATGCTATACATATTTATGAGAAGTTCCTTCTTTGCATTCATAAATTCGTTTAGTATTGCTTGCTTTCCAGAGAAAGGCTCTGTTATAAGTATTTCGTTTCCGTTTTGGGAAGAAATAGAATCCAAACTACCCAAAAAAGATACTGCTAAAATTATGAAAGCGACAATAAAAACCTTCAATTTTTTCATTTTAACCTCCCAGGGTTATTCGAATTTGCTGTGTTACATCATTCCATTCAACTTTTGCACCGAAGGTCTCAGAAATGAATCTAATGGGGACGAATGTCCTTCCATTTGTAATTTCAGGAACGACTTTAAGGTTATCCCTGTCAATTGGTGTTTGCGTCCCGTTTACAAGCGCATAAGGGCTTCCTATTTTTAGAATGATGTTTTTATCCTTATATTTTATTGTAACCTCTTTTGTTTTGTCGTTCCAACCTACATCTGCACCGAATGCCTCACTTATAACCCTAACAGGAACCATTGTCCTCCCGTTTTTAATGTATGGTGGTGCTTCAATTGTCTTCTTTTCACCGTTTACAATAACCTCGTTTTTACCTACAGTTAAAATTACTTCAACCGTGGTTTCAAAACTGTATCTGAATAACCCACCTGAAGAAGTTAGTGCAAACAAACTTCCAGACTTTCCGTAGTAAAAATCAGGCGTTAAAAATACATTTACAACATATCTGTTTGTCATTCCACTTCCAATGTTTTCATAACTTAAACCTTTATTTTTTGTTATGTATATGTTTCCGTAGGTAGTTCCAGAGGCACCCCAGGCACCAACAACCATAAAGCCATCCTGTGTGTAGTTGGGTGATATTGCTGCTCCATCTGCCCAGGTTGTTCCAAGGTCGTAAACGCCCATAAAAGTATTACCTCTGTCGTAGGAAATAAATTCGCCACCTGCAGTACCAACAAGGACAAGTCCGTCCTGAAGGAAGGTCTTTGAGATATCAAAGCCTGTTATGCTTAGACCCCAGAATTTGTTATTGCCAATTTCTTTGAATGTTTTTCCGTAATCATCCGAGCGATATAGATTACCACCATTTGTTGCAACGAAGAGGTATTGCCCTGCGCCTTTTATAAAATTGATATTTACATCGTATGGCGGAAGAGAATCAATATGTTTTGGGCTTTGTAAGGTTACGTCAGTTACCCAGAGCCCTCTGTTTTTAGTTCCAATAAATATATTTCCGTTGTATTCGTATATTACCCCAATGGAATCATTTTTAAAGACATCTTTTTTATTAAATGTTATGCCTCCATCAGTGGAAGCAAATATGCCTTCACCTAATGTGCCAACAAGGATTGTCCCATTTGAAAGTTCACATATAGAAAGTATTTGATGCGAATCAAGGTTGCCTGTGCTTGCGAAAGTTTTTCCGCCATCCTTTGATACATAAAGTCCATTATTTGCAGTTCCAAGGTAAATTGTTTTATTTGTGTCATATTTTGGGGAAAATGCCATTGTTGTTGTGTTTACATTAGCAATTCCTTTATTTGCAAGCGCAAAAGTTTTTGTTTCAAGGTCAAACTTTATAATGCCGTATTCGTAAGAAGCAATAAATACATATTTTTCATTTGCATCAAAGTTGAGGTTTGTTGAAGGGTATGGAATTTGGTATTCACTGTAGTTTCCGTTTTTCTTTACATAGAGTGTCCCCGTTCTTTTGAGTGCATAAAGATTTGAGGAATCAGTAACTTTGACTGCAATTATTTTGGTTCCTGGAAGTTCATTATTGAATGTTTTAAGATCTTTTGTAAGATAGATACCATCGCCGAGTGTTGAGAGTGCAACCACATCTTTTGTACAAGAAATGCTTGTAATTGGTGAGTTTGCTTTAAAAAGTTGTGTTTTTGTATCGTTAATTTTAAAAAGCTCGCCGTATTCTGTTCCAACATAGTAGTTGTCGTTATAACTTGCAATCGCTGTTACATAATCTGATGTGAATTTTGCGATAGTCTTCCAGGTTTTTGTAGAAGTGTCATTTTTCATTATAAGATTTGTGTTCAGGACTTTGCCATCATCCCTTTTTTCAAAACTTACACCACATGCAAGCAATGTGTTTGTGACTGGGTCTGATGTGATTAGAGTTACATAGGTTGCATCAATTCCCATTTGGTACGGGGAGAAGCTTTTTCCAAAATCGCTTGTTTTAAAAACACCATCTTTAGTTGCGATATAAACGGTTGAATCTTTTGAGAAATCTTTTGACAGAGTAAAGTCAAGTACACCTTCAAGCGTTAGATTGAATCCTACATTTATGGGTATATTTGCGAAGCTTGTTCCACCGTTATTTGAGTAGTAGAAGGAACTTGTTGACCCAGCAAAAAGCGTTGAATCATTTGAGAAATTTGGAGATAAAACAACCTTGTCGATTTCGCCGCCGTCAATACCCGTAGGCTTTGTCCATGTAGGATTTGCTCCATTTGCGGGTTTTGATAGCCCAAACAATACTAACAGAACTAAAATAAAAATTAAAATCTTTTTCATCCTACCTCCTTAATCTTTATATTACGGGCATATATTTTACGACAAAAATTTGAAAATGAGAAATCTAATGCTCACTTATAATTGATTTAATCTTTGCTAAAATGATATCCATTGCAATTTCGTTTTTGCCGCCTCGAGGGATAATGATGTCTGCAAATTGCTTTGTTGGCTCTACAAACTGGATATGCATTGGTCTTACAGTTTCGAGATACTGATTTATAACTGATTTTAATGTCCTTCCTCTCTCAAGAACATCTCGTTCTATTCTCCTTATGATTCGGACATCAGGGTCTGTATCCACAAAAATCTTAATCGAGAATATATCTCTTATTTCATCGTAATAGAAAAGAAGGATCCCCTCGACTATGATGATAGGTTTTGGATAAACATCCTCAAATTCCCCCGTCCTTGCATATTTTTCAAATGAATAAACAGGAATTTTTACAGGGATTCCATGTTTTAAGTCTTCAAGGTGCTTTTTTAGAAGTTCGATATCAAAAATAGATGGGTGGTCGTAGTTGAGTTTCTTTCTCTCCTCAAGCGTCAAATCCGGGAAATCCTTATAATACGAATCCATCGAGATTATGGCGGTTTTATCTTTGCCAAGGGATTTTTGAATCATCTTTGCAACAGTTGTTTTCCCCGAGCCGCTTCCACCTGCAATGCCTATAAAAGTTGGTTTCATTTATGCTTTTTGAACAACGAGTTTTGTAATTGCCTTAAGTGTCTCCATCACATTTATGCCTTGCTCTGCAATTGCTTCAAAGTATTGGTATTTGTTATCTTTGTTGAGATCTGCCTGTAATTCTTCAATGGATAGGATGTTGGGTAGGTCCCTTTTGTTATATTGAAGAATAATTGGCATGGTTTCAACATCTTCGCCAAATTCTAAGAGGTTATCTATCATATCCTGGAAGCTATCGATGTTTTCTTGACGCTTCTCGATTTGAGAATCAGCAACAAACACGATGCCGTCTGTTGCTCTTAGGACAGACTTTCTTGTTAACTTGTATATGTACTGTCCAGGGACGGTATAAAGGCTCAGTCTTATAGTAAATCCTTTTATGCTTCCCAATTCAAGTGGTAGGAAGTCAAAAAATAGTGTCCTTTCGGTTTCTGTTGCAATACTTGTAAAATCACCTTTTACTTTTTCCGGAATTGTTGAATAGATATGTCTCAAGTTTGTAGTCTTGCCGCTCATTGCAGGACCATAATATACTATCTTAAAAGAAATTTCTCTCTTTGCGAAGTTTATGGTACTCATCTTTTCTCCTTAGAATAAATCTTCAATGTCCTTTTCTACATCCTCATTTATTACTTTTTGTGTTTGACTCTCTGCTCTCTTTTCTGCCTCTTCTATTATGGGTTTTATTTCTGTTCCTGTTTTCTTTGCCCAGAATCTTATTGCACCAATGGGCAATTTGTTGTCAAAAATCATTGCAAGGAGCGCGTTTTGTGTAATAAGTGAAATGTGAATGTTTGTTTCCTGCCCCTGGTGGAAAGTAATAGTGAATTCCTTTTCGCCTAAAAGCCTTGCAAGTTCATTTGTTGCAGAAAAAACACCTGCAGCAAGCGCTGATATGTTTTGGGCAACATCTGAAGTGATGTCGCCACTTTTTGCAAGAAGTTCTCCACTTTTGTTAAGCAAAACTATGTCTCTTGCCTCTGACTCTGAAAGAAATTCGCCAAAGAGTTCTTCAATTTTTTTGAGTTCCTCTTCACTAAGCACAATTTGTACTTTTGAAAGTCTTCCTTCCATCCTATCCTCCTAAAGTAACTATTTCTTTCTGTAAAAGTCCTTTAAGTATTTCCAAAAACTTTACATAACTCATAGACATCTGCTCCATTATATTAGAAATGGGTGTCCCATCCAATATGTATTTTAACAATTTTATTTCATCTTTTGAAAGTTCTACACCTTCCTTATCATTTTTACTGTTCGGAACCATTTTTGTTGTTTTTGTAATTTGTTTAATGATGTCGAAATTTTCTTCTCTCAGACTAATCCCCGTTGCTATAATGTCAAATATGTTTTTTCTTATCGTTCTTGGGGGGAGGACGATGTTTGTAATAAAGGAGAACTGACCGTTAATTTCAAGGAAAACATCAAGAATAGCCTCTTCTCCAATTGAGTAAGGACCATTTGCATGGACAATCTCACCGTTCGAAAAGTAAATACCATACATTCCCATGACTCCATCGACTTCGAGTTTGCCAGACTTATTGCTTGTAGAGATGCTCTGGATTATCTCCTCCAGCTTAAAGTCACTTAAGTTTCCCTGCATCGTTATTTCCTCTTTCCCTTTTTTAATATAATACGAAAATTTTATTTAAATGCAAATCAAGATATAATAGAAAGTAATAAAAATTTTTAAGGAGGTTAAAATGGAACTTAAGTATTCAACAAAAAACGCATGGGAAATCCTTAGCCCAGAAGATGTCAATAGTTTTAGTGATTCATACAAAGATTTCATAAGCAAGGCAAAAACGGAAAGAGAGGCAGTAAAGTATTTAAAGAGTCTTGCAGAAAGTTTTGGTTTTGTCGATTTGTTTAATGCTACAACTTCTCACGGTAAATTCTATGCAATAAATGATAACAAAAACATACTTCTCATAAGAGACGGCGAACTAAGCGCAGAACACGGTTTTAATTTTGTTTTTGCCCATATTGATTCCCCGCGGATCGACATCAAGCAAAACCCTCTCTACGAAGGCGCTGATGTTGTTATGTTTAAAACCCACTATTATGGTGGCATTAAGAAATACCAGTGGGTTACAATTCCTCTTGCGCTTCACGGTGTTATAATCCTCAAGGACGGGACGAAGTTGGAAGTAAGTATTGGCGAGAACGAAGATGACCCAGTTTTTGTTATTTCGGATTTGCTCCCACATCTTGCAAGAAAGCAGATGGAACAGAACGCAAGGGAAGTTATCCAGGGTGAGGCACTTGACCCAATTGTTGGAAGTATTCCTGATAAAGAAGTGGATAAAGAGAAGTTCAAGACTGCAATACTAAAACTCCTCCACGAAAAATATGGCATTGTTGAAGAAGATTTCATTAGTTCGGAATTGACTCTTGTCCCTGCAGGCAAGGCAAGGGATGTTGGCTTTGATAGAGGTGCAATTGCATCGTATGGTCATGATGATAGGATCTGCGGTTTTACAGGCGCAAAGGCACTTTTTGATGCCGTAACTCCAAAAAGAACAATCGGAGTTATGCTATTCGACAAGGAAGAAATTGGAAGTGATGGCATTACCGGTGCACAATCAGATTTTCTTGATTATGCAGTTGAAAAGTATCTAAACCTGAAAGGGATAAAGGATGTTTCAGTAAGGGAAGTGCTCCACAGGTCTTATGGTCTATCTGCCGATGTTAATGCTGCAGTTGACCCACTTTACAGGGATGTTTTTGATGAACAGAATTCTCCTATTTTTGGACATGGCGTTGTTGTAACCAAATATACTGGCTCTGGTGGAAAATACTCTGCATCTGATGCATCTGCAGAACTCGTCTTTAAGGTTAGGAAACTCTTTAATGAAATGGGTGTGCCATGGCAAATTGGCGAACTTGGAAAAGTTGATGTTGGTGGCGGCGGAACGGTTGCAAAATTTATGGCAAATAGAGGTATTCAAGTGCTTGATGTTGGTCCTGCACTTCTTTCGATGCACGCTCCATTTGAACTTGCTTCAAAAGTCGACCTTTACTCCTCATATCTTGGATACAAAGCATTCCTTGAAAAATTTGAATAATATCAATTGATGGTATTGAGGGGGCGAAAGCCCCCATATTTTTTTAAAGGCCTCTTTTTTTCTTTAATTCAAGCAGGTTTTGAAGTTTATCTTGCGGGATGGGTTTTGCACCACCAAGCATATTTGCAACAGTTAACATCTTGCAGAGGTTTTCGAGTTCTTCCATCCTTCTAAAGGCTCTTTCAAGCGTATCACCAACTGTAAGCGCACCATGATTTGCAAGCAGAAGGGCATTATGGTCTTGAATTGCTTTGCCTATGTTTTCTGCAAGTTCTTTTGATGATGTTATCTCGTAAGGAATTACAGGAACATCTCCCAAGATGAGGGTAGATTCTTCATGAACATCGTTAGGAATCGGATAATTTGCAATAGCAAACCCCGTTGCATATGGAGGGTGTGCATGTATTATTGCATTAACATCGCTTCTAACTTTGTAGATTTTTATATGAAACAAGATTTCAGTTGATGGCTTTCCCTCGCCTTCAAGCACATTTCCACTGAAGTCTATTACAAGGATGTCCGAGTAGTCAAGTTCATCTTTTGGAACCCCTGATGGCGTTATATAGATGTATTCTTCATCTCTTACTGAGAAATTTCCACCGTAACTTCCATTAAGTTCATGTTCGTAAAGTCTTTTTCCTATGTTTGCAATTTCTTCCTTAATTTGTCGTTTCATCTTAACCACCTTTCTTAACAGGATAATTATACCAAAATAATAAATTTGTGTAAAATAGAGGGTTAGGAGGTTTGTATGGTTATAACGATAGATATAGGAAATACGAATATAGTGTTTGGTTTTTTTGAGAGAGGGATGCTTTTGAATACTTTGAGGATTGTAACAGATAGCGGAAGGACATCCGACGAGTATAGACTTCTTATTTCGCAATTTATGAGGGAGGAAAAACTTCACGGAAATGTCGATGATGTAATTGTATCTTCTGTTGTTCCCTCTCTTACGCCTGTATTTAGAGCAGTCGCAAGGAAATTGTCGAATAAGGAAGCGATTTTAGTAAATTCTGACTTGCCTTTGGGGATAAAATTTGATGTAGAAGAGCCAAGATTTGTCGGTGCTGATAGAATTTGTGATATTTTTGAAGCACATAAACTATTTCCAAACGAAAACGCTGTAACTGTAGACTTTGGAACAGCGACAACATTTTCAGTTATCACTAAAGATGGAAGATTTGTTGGAGGACCAATAACAATTGGTGTGCTTCCTGCTTCAACAGAATTATTCAGGAAAACTGCTCAACTTCCAAGAATAGAACTTGTAAAACCAAAAAGCGCCATAGGAAAGAATACGGTTGAAGAAATGCAGTCAGGTGTTATTAATGGATTTGGTGGTCTTGTTGACAGGCTTATAGAACTCATTGAAGAAGAACTCGGCGAAAAGGTTCGTGTTATTGGGACCGGGGGTATTTCGCATGTTATGGAAGGAGTTGCAAGAAGGATTGAAATGTTTGATAAACTTTTAACCGTGAAGGGTATTTACAGTATTTACGAGTATGTTAGAGGAATTTAAGATAGGAAACATATATATAGAAATGCCGATTTTCCTTGCTCCACTTGCTGGGTATACTGATTCGCCTTTCCGTATGCTTGTTAGGTCTTTTGGTGCAGGGCTTGTTTTTACAGAGATGGTCTCCGTTATGGGAATAAAGTATAAAGACAATAATACGCTTTCCCTTTTAAGGTTTCACAAGAGCGAACATCCTATTTTTGTACAGCTTTTTGGCTCTGATATAGATGCCTTTAAAAATGCAACTGATTTTGTTACTCAACTTGGTTTTGATGGGATTGATATAAATGCAGGGTGTCCTGTTCCTAAAATTGTAAAAGATGGCTCAGGCTCAGCACTTTTAAAAGACCTTCCGAAACTATCAAAGATAGTCCATACAGTTAAGTCTTCAACTAACTTGCCAGTTTCCCTGAAAGTAAGAAAAGGTTTCTATAAAGGAGAGAATGTCCTTAAAGAGGTTTTAAAGATTGCAGAGGATGAGGGTTTATCTTTTTTAACAGTTCATAGTATTACAACAGAAGAAGGCTTTAATAAGGAAAGTGAAGATTGGGAGGCAATTAGAGAACTTGTTTCTTATTCCAAAATTCCTATTGTTGCAAATGGTGGCGTTGATAGCGTTGAAGATGTGAAGGCACTATTTGAAAAAACAAAAGCGCCATTTGTTATGGTCGGCAGGGCAACTCTTGGTAGGCCATGGTTTTTGAAATCAGCCTTTGAATTTTTGAAAGGCTTTTCTAAAATAGATATTCCAAATAAAGAAAAAATAGATATAATAGTAAGACATATAGAACTGGAAGTTGAATTTTTAGGAGAAGAAAAAGGTATAGTTGAGATGAGAAAGTTTTTGGTTAAATACGCAAGAGGGCTTAAGAAAGCAAGCGAATTTAGAAGATATGTGAATAAATTAAAATCAAAGGAAGAAGCAATAGCCCTTGTAAGGGCTTTTTTTGATGAAATGGAGGATTAAAAATGGAAGAACAAGTAGAAGGCAGGATTCAGATTTCAAGGAATGGTTATGAAGAACTCAAAAAAGAGTTAGAGTTCAGGAAAACTGTAAAGCGCCAGGAAATTTCAGAAAGGATTAAACAGGCAATTGCATTCGGAGACCTTTCTGAGAATTCCGAGTACGACTCTGCAAAACAGGAACAGGCAGAAAACGAAAGTAGAATTGCAGAATTAGAGGCAATCCTCTCAAGGGCAGAGGTAATAGACGAGGATGCAGTTGAGACTGACAAGGTAAATATCGGTTGTGTTGTTGAGCTTAAGAACCTTTCCACAGGAAAAGTTGTTAAATACTATATCGTTGGACCTGCGGAGTCTAATCCTGACGAAGGAAAAATTTCATCAGCCTCTCCTGTGGGGCGTGGGCTCATAGGACACAAAGCAGGCGAAATAGTCGAAATACAGGTTCCAAAAGGGACAGTGCGTTACAAGATTTTAAAGATAAAGAAGGGTGAGTAGGATGGAACTTCCCAACCTAAATGAGGTAGAACAAAAAAGGGCAGAATTAGTAAAATTTCTAAAGGCTTCAGGAGTTGACCCTTACGGCAGAAGATTCATTACGCCATTCTATAATAGTTATCTTAAGGAGCATTTTGATGAACTTATTGACAAGCCTGTTGAGGCGCGTGGTCGTATAATGGCGATAAGAGGTCACGGCAAGGCAAGTTTCGTAGTCCTTCGTGATTTTTCGGGAGACATCCAACTTTATTTTAGACTTGATAACCTTGGAGAGGAAAAGTACAACTTCTTTAAGAAAGCAATTGATATTGGTGACTTTATTGGCGTAAAAGGGAAGCTTTTTAAGACCCACACTGGTGAAATCACGATTGAGGTTACCGATTTTGAGCTTCTTACAAAGGCTATAAAGGTCCTTCCCGAGAAGTATCACGGACTTAAAGATCCTGAACTCCGTTATAGAAGGCGTTATCTCGACCTCATTGCAAATAGAGATGTTTTGGAAACTTTTGTTAAGAGAAGTAAGATTATCCAGAAAATTAGGGAAGTTTTCAATCGGGAAGGATTTATAGAAGTTGAAACACCAATGTTACAGCCTATTCCTGGCGGTGCTTCCGCAAGACCATTTGTAACTTACTATAATGCACTCGATCAGGAGATGTACTTGAGGATTGCACCAGAACTTTACCTTAAAAGGCTAATTGTTGGTGGATTTGAGAAGGTTTACGAGATAAACAGAAACTTTAGAAATGAAGGCATATCCACTAAACACAATCCAGAGTTTACTATGCTTGAAGCCTACTGGGCTTATGCTGATTATACGGATGTTATGAACTTCGTTGAAAACCTTCTTTACGAAGTTGCAGTCTCTATTAACGGCACTCCAAAGGTGACATTTTTGGGAAACGAAATTGATTTTACTCCTCCTTTTAGAAGAATTAAGTTTGATGATGCCCTCAAGGAATATGCAGGTGTTTCCCTTGAAGAGTTGAGAGACTTAAGCAACGCACAGAATATCCTTAGCCGTCTTGGTATAAAGATGGACAAGCCTTTAACTGTTGGAAACCTTATAAATGAAGTATTTGACAAAAAAGTTGAAGAGCATCTAATTCAGCCTACATTTGTTTATGAGTTCCCAATTGAAATCTCTCCGCTTGCAAAGAGGACTGCCTATGATCCTCATATGGTCGATAGGTTTGAGCTTTTCATTGGAGGTCTTGAACTTGCAAATGCATTCTCAGAGTTAAATGACCCAGAAGACCAGTACGAAAGATTCTACGAGCAGATGGAAGCAAAGAAAAAAGGTGATGTCGAAGCGCAGGACATGGATATGGATTACATCGAGGCAATGGAATACGGGCTTCCTCCAACAGGTGGTCTTGGCATTGGCATCGATAGGCTCGTTATGATTCTAACAGGCAAGGATTCCATAAGAGAAGTGATTCTTTTCCCACAACTAAAGAAGAAAGAGGTTAATGAAAAAGAAGAAGAGTAGCGGATATGTTTGTTCCGTTTGCGGATATAAGTCGGCAGTCCCGTTGGGGAAATGTCCGCAGTGTGGTTCCTGGAATTCCTTTGTTGAAGTTGGTGATACTGAAAATAGCGAAATAAATGTCCTTACACTTGAAGAACATACAAAAGAATCTTTTGAAAGAATAAAAACAGGCATTAACGAGTTTGATAGGGTCCTTGGCGGTGGTATCGTCAGGGGCTCTATTATTTTAATAGGTGGAGAGCCTGGTATAGGAAAGTCAACTCTTATTCTTGAGGTCCTTGATAGGATTGGAAAATTAGGCTCAGTTCTCTATGTTTCGGGTGAGGAATCTCCAACTCAAATTATGATGAGGGCAGAAAGGCTTGGGATTCACAACAAAAATATCGAACTTCTTACCGAACAGGATATCGATATTATAAAAGAGGTTACCCTTTCGAGGAAGCCCCTTCTTCTTGTTGTCGACTCCATACAGACAGTTTTCTCAAAGGATGTTGAGGGAGCTCAGGGCAACATAAACCAGGTTAAGGAGTGTACCCGTATCCTTATCGAAATTGCAAAAAAGCATGGGATCCCTGTAATCCTTATTGGTCATGTCACCAAAGAAGGGACAATTGCAGGACCAAAGACAATCGAGCATATGGTTGATGGCGTTTTTTACATAGACGGGACAAGAAACGATATTTTAAGGCTTTTTAGAGGCGTTAAGAACCGTTTTGGCACAACAAATGAAGTTGGCTTTTTTGAGATGGGTGAGGCAGGGCTTGTTGAAGTTGCAAACCCTTCTCTTGAATTTTTATCAGGCGCATCGCTCAAGGAAGGTTCTGTTATAACATCGTCATTAGAGGGAAGCCTTCCAATTTTTTTTGAGGTGCAGTCACTTGTAACACCAACTATTTTTCCTATCCCAAGAAGGGTTGCAAGTGGAATTGACTATAACAGACTTTTGCTTCTCATTGCAATTATTGAAAAAAGACTTCGAATAAAACTTGGCGGTTTTGATATCTATGTTAATGTGGTTGGTGGCTTTAAGCCCGACGACAGGACAAATGACCTTGCGTTTGCATTATCAATAGTCTCTTCCTATTACGAAAGGAAAATGATGGAGAAATCAGTTGTGCTCGGTGAATTGGGGCTTTCAGGCGAGGTAAGGCCCACTGTTGGAGTTGAGAGGATGGTAAAGCAAGGCAAGTCTCTTGGCTTTGAAAACTTTATACTCCCAAAATTTTTTGAAGGCAAACTCAAGGTAGACGGAGTGAATTTGTACTTCGTTTCAACAATAGAAGAAGCAAAGGAGATTGCTTTCTAATGGATGCAAGTGCGGTTATTGTTGCAGCGGGAAAATCAGTTCGGGCAAACGGTGTCGATAAGAATTTCATAAAGATTTATGGGAAATACATAGTTGAATTTTCGATTGAAGTATTTTCAAAAGTCTCAAACATAAAAGAGATAATCCTTGTTCTAAACGATGACAATTTTCCAAAGGGTGAAGAACTTTTAAGAAAATATCCAGCACTAAAACTTGTAAAAGGTGGTGCATTTCGTGCTCAATCCGTTAAAAACGGTGTTGGGTTTGCAAGATTTGATTTAGTGCTCGTTCATGATGGGGCAAGACCATTTATAACAAAAAATTTAGTTCAATCAATTTTTGAGAACCTTGAGGAGTTTAATTGCGTCATACCGGTTCTTCCAGTTAGGCAAACCGTAAAAGAAGTTGAAAATGGCTTTGTAAAGAGAACACTTGACCGAACAAAACTTTTTGAGGTGCAAACGCCCGAGGGCTTTAAAAGAGATGTTCTTCTAAAACTTTATGACAAATTTGAGATTTCAGAGCAAATTTTTGATGAATCTATCCTCTTTGAGATGGCAAATATTCCTGTAAAAGTTGTTTCAGGGCTTCACGAAAACTTCAAGATCACAACGCCTTTTGATATATTTTTAGCTGAGCTTATGGCAAAGACATGGAAATACGAATAGGTATAGGGTATGATTCTCATAGATTTGTAAAAGGAAGGCCTCTTTATCTTGGTGGGGTTGAGATCCCCTATGATATGGGGTTGTTAGGGCACTCAGATGGTGATGCACTAATCCATGCAATTATTGATGCAATTTTAGGTGCACTTTCTAAAGGTGACATTGGCAGGATGTTCCCCGATAAAGACCCAAGATTTTATGGCATAAGAAGTACAGAACTTTTAAAAGAAGTAAAAATTATTCTGGATACGCATAATGCAAAGATAATAAATATCGATTCGGTTGTTATCCTGGAAGAACCAAAAATTGCACCTTACACTCAGTCTATGGCTCATTGTATTGCTTCGATTTTAGGTATAGAGGAACACAGGGTTTCCATTAAAGGCAAGACAAACGAGGGCATGGGCTTTATTGGTGCAAAAGAAGGCATTGTTGCCATTGCAACTGTCATAGTTGAGATAGGGTAACTGAAGTAGCGAGGCATCTCCTACTCAATCGAAGGGGTTAAAAGACCCCCTTTTTTCGAACTTTCCCACAAAGAGACTTAAAATTTTTTGGGTTGAGTTGGAGGAGGGGACTCATCCCTCCTCCATTTATTGTCATGTCGAACGAAGTGAGACATCTCCCCCGTTAATGCCTTTATTATTGTCTCA
>JAEMPV010000136.1 GCA_022759145.1 Caldisericum sp. | reverse complement strand
TTCTAAATCTTGGTCGAGTCATATTTTCACCTTCAATAATATTATAAGCATATGCTCATAATTGTCAAGAGTAAGACCCTTCTTTGTTACCTTCTTCTATTTCACTTCCTATGTCCTAAGGATAAGTCCATAAACGACAGCTCTTCCCTTTTTATAAGTTTTTCTAACTCTTTTCATTTTGCTCCCATCTAATTTTGGATAGATTTTTAGGTGAGAGAACAATCCAATTTCGTATAGAATTTTCATGATTTAATTCGAACAAAAACTTGCAATTTTTTCAAAAAGTATTAAAATCACTCAAAAGGTAAAAATTACTCAATTGAGGAATGCTAAATGAGTTTTAATGCAAAGGAGGTAGTGAGTTTGTTGTTAGTCATTGGATTACTTACGGGAATTTGGGGGTCTATTCCTGTAAGAGCAGACCAGGAGGCGATTATTCAACTTACTGTAGGGAGTACGAAGGCATATGTAAACTTTAAAGAAGTGACTCTTGACCAGCCTCCTATTATAGAGAACGGAAGGACGCTTGTACCATTCAGGTTTATTGGAGAAGCTCTTGGTGCTTTCGTAGATTGGAATCCTTCAGATAATACAGTAAGTTATGTATTAGAGGACAAGAACATTGTTTTAAAAATTGGTTCAACAACTGCTATTGTGAATGGCAAGGAGTACAAACTTGATGTCCCCCCAAAGATTCTTCCATCTGGAAGAACAGTTGTACCTGTAAGATTCATTGGTGATGCAATTGGAGCCAAAGTAGACTGGAACAGTAAAACAAAGATGGTTACAATTACTTATACAAAAGAGGCAGTTCAATTTGGTGGATGGCTTAGAGATCGAGTTACCGCAGATCCTGGCACATTTGATCCTCATGCCAACACATCTCTCCTTCTATTTAGCGCCTGCAAAAATATCTATTCAAACCTCGTTACAACATCAGCTAAGGATTATACCTTGATGCCTGATGTAGCAAAGTCCTGGACCTGGTCGAATGATAACAAAACTGTTACATTCAAATTACGTGACGATGTGTTCTTCACAGATGGCACAAAACTCACCGCAAATGATGTAAAGTTTACCTTTGAAAGAGTATTTGATCCCAACGGTCCTGCTATTACTTCGGGTGTTGCCAACTATCTCCTACCTGCAAAAATTGTAGGAGCAAAAGATAAAGTCGATGGAAAGGCAAAAGAGGTTTCGGGAATAAAAGTTATTGATGACTATACAATTTCTTTCACCCTTGAGGAGCCTTATGGTCCTTTCATTCAGATTCTTGCTATCCCGTGCTTTGGAATTCTTTCTGAAAAACAGGTTGAAAAATACGGAGAAGACTATGGCACTCATCCACTTGGAAGTGGACCGTTCTACATAGAAGAGTGGAAGAGAGGGAGTTACATAAAGTTCGCAGCAAACACCAGGTACTTTAAGGGTCGTCCACCTCTTGATGGATTCGTCTGGTATGTGGTTGAAGATGACAATACTGCTGTTTTAAAATTTGAAAATAACGAACTTGATGTCCTTGTACCACCAAATTCAATGTACAAAGACCTCACAACAAAATATGCTGCAAATGTAATTAAAGCTTCAACATTGAGCTACTACAGAATAACATTTAATATGACCAAACCTGGGCCATTACAGGATAAAAGGGTCAGACTCGCAATTGGATATGCTATTGATAGACAAGCAATAAATGACAAAATTCTTCAGGGACAGGGTATTCTTGCTAAGGGCATCTTTCCACCAGGACTTCCAGGATATAATCCTAATCTCCCAGGATTTGAGTACAACCTTGAAAAAGCCAAGCAACTTATGAAAGAAGCTGGATATGAGAATGGGTTCACCCTTAAAATGGTAATGCGTGCCGGAAGAATGGAAGACGAGCACCTTGCCTTCCAGGAAGCCCTTAGAAAAATTAACATTAATGTTGAACTCGTAAAGGTTGATCGTGCTACTTACTGGCAAATGTTAAGTAGCGGACAAACAGATATAGCATATAGAAACTGGTGGGCTGATTTCGCAGACCCCGATAACTTCATGACTCCACTTTTCCACACAGGGAATAATTCAATGGGTGCCTGCAAACCGGAGTATGATGCACTTATGGATAAAGCAGCAAGAATGGTTGACCTCAAGCAGAGGATACCTATCTATCAGGACCTTGAAAAAAAGATTATTTATGAAGACTTCTGGGAGTTCCCGCTATGGCATATGACTCAAACAGTAATTCTTTCACCATATGTAAGAAATTATTACCTGCATCCAAGTGGCATCACTAATTACTACTATGTTTACCTCATCAAACATTGATTCTCAATGGCCGGGGCCCGAACCCCGGCTTCATTTTAAATAAGGAGGCTTATAATGAGAAACTACATTTTGAGAAGGTTGTTACTTCTTATATTTGTGCTCTTTGGAGTTACACTTATCACCTTTATTCTTATGCATGTTGTACCTGGCGACCCTGCTCTTATAATCCTCGATAAGCTTTCTTCGAACACAGAACTTCTGCTTAAACTAAGACACAAACTCGGACTTGATAAGCCTCTAATTGTCCAATACTGGGAGTTCTTAAAAAATCTTGTCAGATTCAACCTCGGTGACTCAATAACACTTCACGCATCAGTAAGAGAACTCATATTTGAGAGATTTCCTTTGACACTCAAACTTGCTTTATTTTCATTAACTATTGCACTTCTAATAGGTATACCCTCTGGTGTTATATCAGCAGTAAAACAGTATTCTACCATAGATACATTTTTTACAATTTTTGCACTGTTTGGTGTGTCAATCCCTGTCTTCTGGCTCGAGTTACTCCTTCAGATACTTTTTGCACTAAAACTCAGGTTTTTTAATGTCTCAGGTTATATGTCCGTAAAAGATCTATTCCTACCATCCCTGGCACTCGGGCTAATATACTCTGCATCGATCACAAGGTTTACACGCTCATCAATACTCGAAGTCTTGCATATGGACTATGTTCGAACGGCAAGGGCAAAAGGTTTATCAGAAAAAACAGTGATAACAAAACATGTATTTAGAAATGCATTAATTCCTGTTGTAACTCTTGTTGGAATGCAATTCGGAGGTCTTTTAACAGGTGCCGCAATAACAGAGACAGTCTTCGATCTTCCTGGGCTTGGCAAATTGCTTCTTGATGCACAACTTAACAGGGACTACCCACTTATACAGGGTGGGATAATCTTCGTAGCAATTATTTTTGGTCTTTCAAATCTATTTGTAGATATACTTTACGCATTCCTTGATCCTCGAATCAGATATGATTAATGGGAGGAAATGATGAATAAAACAAATAATGCAATAGATGATACTGTAATCGAGGAAGTAATTCTAAATGAGAGAGCTACTCTTGCAAAAGATGTATTAAGAAGATTCAAAAAGAACAAACTCGCAGTCTTTGGTTCTTTTATAATCTTTGCGTTGTTGATTACTGCAATCTTTGCACCTGTGATTGCACCTTACTCTTATCGAGAACAGAATCTTGAACAAGCACTCCTTCCACCAAGCAGAGCTCACCCATTTGGAACAGATTTCTTTGGAAGAGATGTCTTCAGCAGGGTAATTTATGGTACAAGGATCTCAATTGCAGTTAGCATAATTCCGGTTGCAATTTCCACAATTCTCGGCGTGCTCTTTGGATCAATCTCAGGTTATAAAGGTGGAACTTTTGACCTTCTTTTTATGAGGTTTGTAGATATAATGTTTGCTTTTCCCGACCTTCTTTTTGTAATTGCCATAAGTTTCGCAATAGGAAGAGGGCTTTTTACGCTTTTTATTGCACTTGCAATAGTTGGTTGGCCCGGGGTTGCAAGAATAATAAGAAGTCAGGTTATTTCAATAAAGCAAAAAGAATATATCGAGGCTGCAAGAGCAATAGGCATGTCAGATATGAGAATCCTTTTTAGACATGTCTTACCAAACTGCATTGCCCCAATTATTGTACTTGTTTCACTTTCAATCCCCGGAGTTATCCTGAGCGAGGCTACCTATTCTTTCTTAGGGCTCGGAGCGCAGCCCCCCACCCCGAGTTGGGGTGCAATTCTAAATGATGGCCAGCGTTTTATAAGGAATGCGCCATGGATTGCGATTTGGCCTGGTATTGCAATATTTATCACAGTGCTTGCCTATAATTTAGTCGGCAACGGCTTAAGAGATGCACTTGATCCTTTCTTAAAAACGTAATCGATCTTCAGAGTGTTACGGCTATATCCCTTCCTGTGCAAAACTCACAATTATTTAGGTGAATAAAAATGGATTTCAAAAGGATAACAACTGCGATTTTTCTTGGTGTTTTTGCAATGTTTTGCTGGGGCTTTGCAGATTTTTTTGCGGCAAAGATAGCAAGGACAATTGGTTCTCTCAAAGCATTATTCTGGAGCCACTTAGTTAGCATGTTTACACTTTTTGTGATATATCTCCTCATTAAAAAAGAGCCTACAGCCCCTTTAAAGAATGTTATAATCATTGTTCTTGCAAGTTTTATTTATATCATTTCGTATATGCTTTTTTATCGGGGACTTGAAATAGGCAAGGTATCTGTTGTAAGCCCTATTTTTTCGTCTGGGTCTCTTGTTACGGTAATTCTAAGTACAATTTTGTTAGGGGAATATCTCAATCAAAAGGAGAGCTTGATTATCTCTTTGATTATTTCCGGTACAGTCCTAACCTCTTTTGGGTGGAGCGATATTAAGAGATTAAATTTTAGAGATCTCTTGAATGGAACCAAATATGCACTCCCTGCAATGCTTTTGCGGGGAGTTTCCTTTGTTTTTGTAGACCTTCTTATCACCAAATACGGCTGGGCTGGTTTCTACCAATTTTCGTATTAAAGTCTTTTTCAATTGTCTATCTGTTACTTTATGCTTTTCTTTCTAAAGACAGCCTAAGCATCTCTAAAAGGGCACTTCCAGAACTCGTGGTTATCGGATTACTTGAATCCGCTGCATTTCTCTCATCTGGATTAGGTGTATCTCTGTCAAAGATTTCCATTATTTATCCTATAAGTTCTGCCTTTCCTGCAATAACCATTTTCCTTGCAAGAATCTTTTACAAAGAGCACCTAGAAAGAAACCAAACAACAGGTAGGAGTTTTATTCATAATAGCAGGACTTGTTTTGCTAAACTTATAGATAGATCCTCATATTCTTCAGTCACTTTAACTTGAGAAATCGCTCTATTACTCTGCTATTTCTACCGCCAACATGAATTATCTGGTAGTACAAACCTTATGCTCTATAAGATTCGTCTATAACTTCACTACCTTTCATATCTACACGGAAGGAGGTTCTCAAAAGTTTTCATAAACAAACTGTGCAACCTTTCCCAAGATTACTTTTCCTTCTCCATTATTTCTAATTCCTGTCACCATCAGAGATAGAGTTATTGCCTTCCCATTCTTGTAAAGAATGCCTGTTTCAAGGACACTTCCTGGTAAGACTCCTGATTTACTAATAGAAGGCACTTCTTCGGGAAGAAATAATTTTAAAATATCAGTGAATTGTTGCCTCGAGAGAATTTCTTTCATCGTTTTTGAGATTTCTTCGTTTACAAAGTTGTTCGAGTCTATCGATAGGAAAACCTGAGCCATGTCATGAGGTGAGGTAAGATTTTCAAGCCCTTTCTTTTGTGCAGTAAAATCCATCATTTTTCTGCGAAGAACTGTTCTGGTAAACCCAATTCTTGAAATGAAGTCATTTATTCTTTCAATTCCTAAGATGTCAATAAGAATATTAGCTGCTTTGTTGTCGCTAATGCATATCATAAAGTGTAATAAATCCCTTATTGTAACTTCAATTCCATTATGTAAAAACTCCAGAATTCCACAACCACCGACAGGCTCCCCTGTTACCCTAATTTTTTCATCAAGCGATATATTTCGATTATAAGCATCGTTTATAACTGCCCCAAGAATCAACACTTTTATGGTGCTTGCTGCTGGAAACTGTTCATTTGCATTAAGAGAGTAGACTGTTTTCCCTCCTACACAAATCTCTATTCCAAATTTTCCCCTTACTTGCTTAATTGTGTCGCTTATAAAACCTTCTACTTCTATATTCATAGATACCTCCTATACAATAGTTTTACACTTAAACTTTTTTATGTCCATAGTTTTTGTGGCAAGCTCCAAACAATCATCTACGATTTTTTGCATTCCTTCCTAGCAAATCCTATCTTCCATAGAATCTTCCTTAAGCCATATAAATCCGTCAAGATCTCCATACTTTAAAAACCTTTAATTGGCGAATTAGTTAAGATCTTGAGAATTAGAATTGTATAGAAGTTGTATAAAGCAGTTAATGACAAGGATTCTTTTAAAGGAATTTTAACGCATTTTACTTCAATTTTGTCTATTAATTCTTGCATGTTTTTACATCCATTAAAATAGTTCTCTCTGTATTATAATTTCAAAAAGGTTCTTTCCAAAAATTGAAAACTATTCGGCAGAGTTAAAATAATTTTCTGCTTATAAAATTAGCGTTTATATTATTTAATCTTCTCATTTGTTTAATTCAAAGTATTGACTTAAAATCATTTAAGTGATAAAATATTTAAGTAGATAAAATAT
>JAEMPV010000135.1 GCA_022759145.1 Caldisericum sp. | reverse complement strand
GTCTCTCACACTTCTATCGTAGAACAAGTCCAATCCTCTCAACACAAGGTCTTCATATGTTGGAAGTTCGCTCTTGTAGAAAATACCAATTGGAATTTTTTCGCCCCACTCAAGTGACTTTTGAAGTGCTATATTAAAATTATCAGGCTTGTAATCAGTTTCTTCTAATTTATAAACACGCTCTTTATAGAATTGGTATGTGTTGTTAAATGTAACACAAGGTTGTAATACCTCAACAAAGGCAAACCCCCTATGCTTTAACATCTCCTCAAAAATGTACTGAAGGTGCTTAATATCGCCCGAGAATCCTCTTGCAACAAATGTTGCCTGTGATACGAGCATAAGTGTTACAGGGCTTATAGGATTTTCAGGATTTCCAAATGGTGTTGACTTGCTTTTGAACCCTTTTGGAGATGTGGGCGTAAATTGTCCTGTGGTAAGACCATATACAGAGTTATTGTGAAGAATGAGTTTCGCATTAGAGTTTCTCCTTGCAATGTGAATTGTGTGTGACATCCCTTCAGCAAACGCATCGCCATCCCCAACAAAACCAATTGGTATTAGCTCGGGATTTGCAAGTTTTATACCTGTTAAGAGCGGGGGGACACGCCCGTGTATTGTGTGAAACGAATTTAAATGGTAGTAGTTTGTGATATACCCATAACAACCAATCCCGGAAACAAGAACGATATTCTCTTGTTTAACTCTCTTTTCATCAATTGCTTTTTCTAAAACACTTTTAAGCGCATTGTATATTCCGAAATTTCCACACCCAGGACACCACTGTATTTTCCTATCAGTTGCAAGGTTCATTTTAACACCTCCTCAAACATACTTCTCAAAGCCCAGGGGCTAAACGGACGCCCATCGTATTTCAAAATTCTCTTATCAATCTTTAACCCTGTTTTTCTTTCAAAGAGGTCGGCAAACTGCCCAAAGGAATTTTGCTCAACTGAGATTATCTTATTTACGCCTTTAAGTTCCTCTAATACTGCATCTGTTGGGAAAGGCTCAAGGGAAACAACCTGGACAAATTTAATCCCCAGGTTCTCTATTGCTTCAAGTATCGCACCCTTAGGCGACCCAAATGAAACAACTGCAACCGAGCCTTCTCCAAATACATTTATAAAGCGCATAAGTTTGAAGTCGTCTTCAATTGTTTTCATTTTTCTGAGGCGCTTCTCTTTCATTTTTGTTAGTGTTTCAGGAAGGCTTGAGGAATAACCCTCTTCTGTATGCTCAGTTGAATTTACATGCACAACTACATCAGGCGTTGAAGGTGGAGCATAAGGGGAAATCCCATCAGGCGTAATCTTATATCTGTGATATGTTCCATCGAGTTCTTTGTCATAAGTTTTTACCATCATTGGATAATTATTTGAAAACGGCAGGTCTGTTGTTCTTGCACTTTCTGAAATGTGCTTATCTGAAAGGATTATAACTGGCGTTTGATACCACCATGCAAATTGTAACGCTTTCGCACTAACTTCAAATGCTTCCTCAACATCGCCAGGTGCAAGCACAATGCGAGGAAACTCACCATGCCCTATATTCAAGGCAAGGTTCAAATCACTTTGCTCTGTATAGGTTGGTGCGCCAGTTGAAGGACCCACCCTCATCACATCAAGGATAACAATTGGTGTTTCTGTTGCACCTGCAAGGCTTATCGTTTCTCCCATAAGGTCAAGCCCAGCGCCAGATGTTCCAACCATTGACGGCACGCCTGCATAGGCACTTCCAATTGCAAGGTTTATTGCAGCAATCTCATCTTCAAGTTGAAGTGCAACAATACCAAGCCTATCGGCATTTTTTGCAAGAAATTCAAGAAGCGTTGTTGATGGAGTTATGGGATACGCTGCGTAAACTTTTAACCCTGCCCTTACTGCACCAAGACCAATTGCATCGTTTCCATATAGGAGTGGCTTTGGAGTTTTATCTCCCTTTAAAAGGTGGATTAATTTAAATCCTTTTTCTTCTGCAAGTTTATAGCCAACTCTAAAAAGTTCAATGTTTTGAGGTGCATTTTTCTTAAGGTCATCTTCAATTACATCCTCCACAAAATTTTCCGGGATGTGAAGAATATACGAGAGAACACCAAGCACAATCGAAGGCTTCATAAAAGGCTCTGCTTGCGCTTCCTTTATTATGTCGTCATAGGGAAAATCGTTTGAAGTTAATGTAAAACAATTTTCTTTTGCCATGCCCTTGTACTTCTCAAAAACATCCATATGGAAGGCAAACATATAGTCAAACCTGTTGTAGGAAGTGTGAATTTCCTTAGAAGAAACCCTTATCTCCGTGTAATCAGTTCCACCCCTTATAAGAGAGCCGTAATCGTTCATAATAAACACATGATAGCCATACCTATTGAAGACCTTGCCTATAAGCATCGAGCCTCGCTTGATGCCTTCGCCAGCCTGTCCACCTATAAAGATAGAAAAATCCATAACTGCCTCCTTTCGCTTGCTACACTTTGTAACAAAAATAATCGTTTAAATTATACATTAAACTTCCTTTAAAGAAAAATTTTCTATATTTTGCTATTTTTAAATTATTACTTTAGCACTCACTTTTTAATTTTGGAATGTGGAAAACTTTCATATAATAGATTTGTATGAATACCTGGGAAAAAGTTTTAGAACAACTAAAAGAAACTTTGAGTGTGCCTGCTTTTGAAACCTGGATAAGGCCTGTTGAATTTGTTTCTGAAAGCGACAGCGAGATTGTCCTTAAGGTTCCATCCAATTTTGTAAAAGAGATGCTTGAAACAAAGTACGCAAGCCTTGTAAATACAACCATAAAAGAGGTCGTAGGAAGAGATATTTCGATAAACATAATCGTCGAAGAGAAAAAGCCAAAAACTCCACCTGTTGTTATCGTAAATGACATAACCCTTCATAAAGACTACACCTTTGAAGAGTTTGTTGTAGGATCGGGGAACAAACTTGCATACGCTGCAGCAAGGGCAATTTCTGCAAACCCTGGCAAGGTTTATAACCCTCTATACATTTATGGAAAAGTAGGGCTTGGGAAAACACACCTTCTTCATGCAATAGGACACGAACTTATAAAAAATTTTAAGGATATTAAAATAGTTTATACGACAGCAGAGAAATTCACCAATGAGGTAATATTTGCAATTCAGAATGCGCAAAGTAATAGTGACCTTATTGATAGGTTCCATAAAAAATACAGGACTACTGATGTCCTTCTTATTGATGATATCCAGTTTCTTGCAGGAAAAGAGCGAACGCAGGAAGAGTTTTTCCACACATTTAACGAACTCCACAATGCAGGAAAACAGATTGTAATAACCTCAGATGTTTCGCCAAAAGAACTTTCCACTCTTGAGGAGCGATTGCGTTCGAGATTTGAATGGGGACTTATAACCGATATCCAGCCGCCTGATTTTGAAACAAGGGTTGCCATACTCAAGAAAAAGGCTCAAAGAGAAAACATAACCATTTCAGATGAGGTGCTTTCCTATATAGCAAACAACATATACTCAAATATTCGTGAGCTTGAGGGCGCACTTATAAGGCTTGTTGCAAAGGCATCACTTCTCAACGAAAACATAACTGTGGAATTTGCAAAAGAGGCATTATCCGACATAATAAAACAGGCGGCAGAACCGATTACTGTTGACCGCATAAAGAAGGTTGTTGCAGAGTATTTTAGTGTGGATGTGGAAAGTTTATCCGACAAAAGAAGAACACAGAACATCGTCCTCCCAAGACAAATTGCTATGTACCTTACAAGAGAATTTACAGACCTCTCGCTTCCTCAGATTGGCGAAGCCTTTGGTGGAAGAGACCATACGACTGTTATGCACGCCTATGCAAAGATAAAAGAAGAAGCAAAAAAGACCGAAACAATGCGTGCGCTCATAGACGAAATTATTAACAGGCTAAAGGGATAAGGTGTGGATATATGTGTAAAATGTGGAAAAGTCTGTGGATAATTGTGGATAATTTGTGGAGTGAAAGGAGAGTTGTGGAAAAGTGGAAAGATTAAAAAGTTTTCAACAGGAATATACACACAAAGAACTCTTTAATAATACTAACTTTATAGGCACTTTCAACAGTATGCACAGGTATTATTACGATTATTATGATCCTTTATATCTTTTAAAATATTTAATAATAATAAGAGAGGTGGATTATGAGGATAAGAGCAAAAACAAGTGAACTTACAAAAGCAGTGAGTAATGTAGGAAAAGTTATCTCAGGTAAGGCAGTGGATTTAGTTCTCGAAAACATTTTATTAAAGGTAAATGATAAACTAACTTTTACAACGACAAATTTAGAACAGGCAATGGAATACTCTATGGATGTTGAAATTTTAGAAACAGGAATTGAAACAAGCACAATCCTCCCATACGATATTTTAAGGGATATAATGCCAAAATTTAAAGGCGAATATGTTGAACTTGATATTAAAGAAAAGAAGGCGTTAATTAAAGAAGATAGTGGTGAATTTACTCTTCACACATTTAACCCTGAGGCATTTGCTATTATCCCTGAAGTTTCTTCTGAATTAAAATTCACCCTCCAATTCGGCAAACTTAAAGAACTTATTGAGAATACAATTTTTGCTGCAGCCAAGAAAGAAGAAAGCAGGCGAGAATTTAAAGGCGTCTACTTTGATATAAAGGATGATTATGTAAACCTTGTTGCAACTGATAGTACTGCGCTTGCATTAAACAGAATTAACGAGGCAGGCCTTCCGAAAACAAGTTTTATAGTTCCATGGAAAGCACTTGATATCCTTATGCACCTCTCTTATGATGATGAGACACCACTTGAGGTTGAAGTTACTGAATCAAATATAAAGTTTTCGCTTCCTAATTTATCTCTCATAAGTCTTTTGATAAACGGGCAGTTCCCTCAGTATGAAAGCGTTATTCCGGAGGAAGCGGAGTTTTATGGTAAGGTTGCAAAGGGTGCGCTTATGGATGCACTCGATATTATTGGTGTATTTGCAAGAAAAGGAACAGGGCGTATCGTATTTACTTTCTCTCACGGAAATGTTACGATAGAATCAAGTTCATCAGATATTGGACAAGGAAAGAAAGTTATACCTTGTGAGACGAACGCAGAGGTATCACTTCAATTCTATGCGGAAAAGATTATCGATGGTATCGAACATGTAAAGGACGATATGGTATATTTTGGTATTCAAGGGCCTCTCCATCCTGTTTTAATTAAGGGCACAGAGTCTTCAGACTACCTTTATGTTATTATGCCTCAGAAACCACTTGAATGATTATTGAAAACCTCACTTTACAAAACTTCAGAAGATTTAAGGATAACAAGTTTGAGTTTGATAATCATTTTAATATAGTTGTTGGGAAAAACGGAAGCGGTAAGACAACGATACTTGAAGGCATATATTTACTTTCTACCGGGAAAAGTTTTGTTACAAATGCACTTCAAAATTGTGTTAATGTAAATAATGACTATTTTTTTGTGGAAGGTGTTTTTCGCTCAGAGTCTAATTCGGATTCGGATGCAGTTCATACTGTTTCTGTTCTCTTTAGTAAAGACAAAAAAGTATTTCATGAGAATAAGAGAAAGATAAAAACGCTTTCGGAAATTGTAGGTAAATTTCCTGTTATTGTTACGGACTATGCCCTTGTTGAACTTGTAAAAGAGGGGCCATCTAAGCGAAGAGACTTTATAAACCATGTCCTCACATTTACAGACGAGGATTATTATAAAAACTTACTGAGATATTACTCTTTTCTTGAAAGAAGGAATGAATATTTAAAAAACGGCAATTTCACGATGGACCTATTGATTTTTCTCTCTCAGGAACTTTATGATTATGGAAGAAAAATTAGGGAAAAGCGTGAAAAAATAATAAACGATTTCAACGAAAGGATTAAGGATATTTTCTCCATTATTTTCGGAAAGAAAACAGACCTATCGCTTGTTTATCGACCATCAAAATTAGAAAAGTTGCTCGATACTGAATCAATTACGGATGAAATAAGTAAAAAACGAACACTTTACGGTGTCCACCTTGACGAGATTGAGATTTTTGACGATGGGATTAATATGAGAGAATTTGCCTCCTTAGGTGAATCTTATAGCATCGGATTCATACTTAAACTTATCGAAAGCGAACTTATTATAAAGTACAAGGGGATTGTGCCGATACTTCTTCTTGATGACTTCTTTTCACACCTTGACGAAGTTAAACGGGAAAAAATTTTAAACTACATTAAAGATAACCAGGTAATTCTAACGGCAGTGAGCCTTGACGATGTCTCAAAAAGTGTGTTGCAGGATTCTAAAATCATAAACTTAGAGAACGAAAGAGATGAGAACAATTAGGAATGGAATTGATGAATTCTTAGAAAAAAGAGGGCTTCTTAAGAAAATCAAAGGCTTTTATCCTGTAGTAAAATGGGATGATATTGTGGGGGAACAGTTAGCAAAATACACACGCCCCTTGAAATATGAGGATGGGACTCTTCTTATAGGTGTTACTTCACCTCTATTCAAAAGAGAACTAGAGGGAATGAAAAATGAACTCATAAATATTATTAAGGAAAAAGGTGGTGAGGACACACCCGTTAAACACTTGAGGTTTACTCTCATACCATTATGGGATAGCAAATTAAAGGTAAGGAAAAACATAGTAAAAAATGTTTCAGAAGATATTGAAGTAGAATTAGACGAAAAAGACTTTCAGTGGATTGATACTATTGTTTCAAAATTTAAAGGTGATAACAGCCTTAAGGAATCTTATCGAAAGGTGCTTATTGCTTATAGGATTGCAGAAAAGAAAATGGAAAAACTCGGTTACAAAAAATGTGCAAAGTGTGGAGCGTATTTTTCAGGTAGAGGAAAACTCTGCCCTGTGTGTGAGATAGAGGACAAGAGGAAATAGCAAGTAGTATACGGAGTTAAAAATTATAAATTACTCCTCGAACTTGAACCCGTCTTCCTTAAATAATTTTATGCAGGC
>JAEMPV010000134.1 GCA_022759145.1 Caldisericum sp. | reverse complement strand
TTTGATACCTTTAATGATTCAGAACTAAGAAAGATAAAAGAACTAATGGAGAATTTTGCAGATAGAGTAGAAATAAGATAACCCCACACAGTCATCCTGAGCAAAGCGAAGGATCTCCCAATATTGGGAAGGATGCCCCCTTCCCAACCGACACAAAGTGTCGTCCTGAGCGTAGCGAAGGATCTCCGCCTTTTCCCCAAAAACGGCTTTTTTATTGCGTCATTCCGAACGAAGTGAGGAATCTCCTCCGTTTATGTTTTTTGGGTGGAGTTCGAGGGGAGGGTCAGTCCACCTCTTCGATTTAAAAGAGGAGACCCCTCACTGCGTTCGGGGTGACATGGGGTAGGAATACCCATTACTATCAGATGGATATATTTACTTTCAGTGCATAAACATCATAACATCAGTGCCGTCAATTTTGAGGTTTGAGTCGAGGTCGCACTGTGGAACAAAGCCATTATCCATATATTTTTTACCAAAAACGCTTTCAAGTATCTTTAGATCGTCTTCATTAACAACTGAGTCAAAGTTAAAATCCCTCATATCAAAGCCTTTAAGGGATAAAGGATAACTATTTGAAAATTTATCTCCTTTTACTACCACAGCGCCGTCAACAATACCCCTTACAACACCTTTAATTACAAGGGTATTAGAGTAATTTGCTCTCACAATGTTAAAGAACCAATCAAAAATTGGCTTGTTATTTGAATCTTCAAAATACACTTCTTTTACAAAAAGCCCTTTTGGTAGAATCACAAAATATGGCAAATCGTTCTTCACTCTTACTGTAAAATCCTTTGTAACCTCGTCATACTTAAAATCGTAAAGCAAATCCTTATCAAAAGGTGCTACAATCTGAGCGTTTTCGCCTCTCACATAATTGAGAGAGACTATCGGAAGCCCATAAATATTAAAGTCATAGATATTTAAAAGACCACTTTCAACGGGGTCTTCTATATCTTTATACAAGAAATTGCTATAGAAGTATTCAAAGGAGTTATAAAGAGCCTCCCCAATATTTTCACCCTCGTAGAGGTTTTTTGCAAAATAATACATAATACTTGATGAGCCACCGTCATCTTCCTTTCGAAAATAAGAAGGTGTATAAGAAACTTCCCTTGAGCCTATGAAGGCAACCGATCCATTTTTAAGAAATGCATATCCGAGGTTGTCTGACCCTTGAAGGTTGAGGCAACTTCCTGAGAATACTATCGCATTCGTCGAAAATTTATCCCCTGAGGTTATAAAAGGCGTATAAATAAATTCGCCATCTTCAGGGACGCCGTTTTTGTTTTTATCAATCCAGGTTTCAGTATATGAGGCAGTTTGTGACCCATGTGCATCCCATAAGATTAGTGTTGCATCTTTTGCCTTGTTTATAAAGTTTTCCTTGTTCAAAGGCAGGTTACAATCATAAATCGATGGAAAATCTCCCCCTTTTTCGTAAAGCGTTATCGCTTCAGGGAAAAATCTCTCTTTAAGGATTTCCATAAGGCGTGCACCGTCACCTGTGAGAATCTTTCCACCATCATAAATCTCACCTGGAAAAGAAATAAAGGATGAAGCAAGAAGAACCGAAGGCTTTTTGTTTAAAAATGCTTTCAAGTTTTTAAAATATACCTCAAACTCCTCATCACTTTTAAAAGGAAGCCTTGAAACAATAAACCTGAAGCGAACTCCTGAATTCAAAATATCATCGTAAAACTCTCCAAATGTTCCATCATGGTCGAAGTCAATATCCTGGAGGGCAAAAAACATATCTGACTTAACAGATTTCGGAGAAAACGAGCCTGAAGTTGTGATTGTTAAAGTTCCGGGTTCTAAGTCAGTTTCGCTTAAGGCAATAAGCAAATACCCGGAATTGAAGTGAGAAAAAAGATATTCTCTTACAATTAAAGGGTCTTGTGAACCGATATTCTCAAGCGTTACATAAAAGTAGTTGTATTGTGGAAAAATGCTTTCAATTTCCTTTAGTGTGAGAACAAACTTGCTTTTTGTTAGGATTATAAAATTTTCTCCAAGTTTACTCTGGGAAGAAAAATCCTGTGGAAAACTTGTCCTTGAAAAAGCATTAAACTGGATACTAAAACTGAGCAATAACGCAACTAAGATTACGAAAAACTTCTTAAGTGCCTTTTTTATGCAAACTCTCCCCACTTTTTGAGGTCCCTTAGCATTGAACTATAACTTCTCGGGTAGCGCTTTGGTGTGTACCACTCTTTTTTAATTGAAATTATATAACGCTCAATAGAGTCGTTAAGTTTGTAAGGGAAAACCCGATCTACCGAGCCGCCTAATTCCTCAATAAAAATCTTAAAGATATCCAATTTCTCAAGGTCTTTTGCGCCTTTGTAAAGAAGAAGGTGCCCTCCAACCTTAACAAAAGGAAGCCCAATCTCGAGATTTATAGGAATTTTACCAAATTCACGCTCTGAAACTACATCAAAACTTTCCCTTAAGGTGTCCTTTGCAAGGTCCTCTGCACGCGCATTATAGACATTTGCATCAGTAAAAGCAAGACGCTCAAGGAGAATTTGAAGGAATGTTGCCTTTTTCTTTTGAGATTCAATAAGTGATAGTTTTACATCCCTTTTTACGATTTTCACAGGCACTCCTGGGAATCCTGCACCACTTCCAACATCGAGGAAACTTGAAAAGTTATCCACAACCTTAAAGACCATTAGAGAGTCAATAAAATGCTTGTATATTATGCCATCTTCATCACGAACTGCTGTAAGGTTCATATTGGAATTCCAATCGAGAAGAAGATTTTTATAGACCTCAAAGTATGTAAGTGCCGCTTCATCAAAGGGGAGGGAGGAAGAAGTGAGAGCCTCCCTCAATTTTTCGGTAAATTCACTCATTTAAGCCTGAACTTAACCTCGCCTTTATCCATATAGGCAACTACTTCGCCTTTCTCTATATCCTCACGGAGTATAAATTCTGCAAGCGGGTTTTCAATGTATTTCTGTATTGCACGCCTCAAAGGACGCGCACCGTACATTGGGTCGTATCCTTTGTTTATAATAAATGTCTTTACATCATCTTCAAATTCGACAATAATGCCTTTCTCCTTGAGTTTTTCGTTTGTCTTTGAAAGAAGAAGATCCACAATCGCCTTGAGCTCCCTGAGGGTAAGAGGGTTGAATACAACGATCTCGTCAACTCTGTTAAGGAACTCTGGACGGAAGATATGTCTCATCTCTTCATAGACTCTTTCAACAACACGCTCATACTGTTCTTTATACTCCGCAGTCCCAGGTATGGCGTTAATCTCTGAAATATACTTGCTTCCAATGTTTGAAGTCATTATGATGATTGTGTTCTTGAAGTCAACAGTCCTTCCCTTCGAGTCGGTGAGCCTGCCATCATCAAGCACCTGAAGGAGAATATTAAATACATCAGGATGCGCTTTTTCTATCTCATCAAGGAGAATAACAGAATATGGTTGTCTTCTTACCGCCTCGGTGAGTTGGCCGCCCTCTTCATAACCAACATATCCTGGAGGCGCACCTATTAGCCTTGACACAGAGAATTTCTCCATATACTCTGACATATCTATCCTTATAAGTGCTTTTTCTGTATCAAAAAGTGCTTCTGCAAGTGCCTTTGCAAGTTCTGTTTTACCGACACCAGTTGGTCCAAGGAAGATGAAAGAGCCAATTGGCCTGTTGGGGTCAGAAAGCCCTGCGCGCGCACGCCTTATCGCATTGGATACTGCTTCAACTGCCTGATCTTGTCCTACGACACGCTTTTTAAGTGTCTCTTCAAGGTTGAGTAGTTTTTCCTTCTCTGTCTTTAACATCTTTGAAACAGGAATGCCAGTCCACTTTGATACAACCTGAGCAACTTCCTCTTCTCCAACCTCTTCTTTAAGAAGAGGATTATCACCTTGCACCTGTTTTAACTCATTATACTTTGCTTCAAGTTGCTTATTGAGGTTTGGAATGTCGCCATAGAGAATTTTTGCTGCGGTATCAAGGTCACCCTGACTTTGGGCAAGGTTTGCTTTTGTTTTAAGTTCCTCAATCTGAGATTTAATTTTTCTTATCTCCTCAATGATGGATTTTTCTTTTCTCCACTTAAGGGTAAGGGCATCTACGGATTCTTTAAGGTTTGCAATCTCCTTCTCAATATCCTGAAGGCGTGCCTTTGATTCTTCGTCAGTCTCTTTTTCAAGGGCTCTTCTCTCCATTTCGAGGAGTTTTAGTTTTCGAGTAAGTTCATCTAATTCAACAGGCATACTGTCAATTTGCATTCTCAATAGAGACGCCGCTTCATCAATAAGGTCGATTGCCTTGTCTGGTAGGAATCTATCAGTTATGTACCTGTGGGAAAGTTTTGCTGCAGCGACAAGTGCTGAATCCTTAATTCTAACTCCATGGTGGACTTCATACCTTTCTTTAAGTCCTCTCAATATTGCAATCGTCTCTTCTACCGATGGCTCCTTCACAAGAACTGGCTGGAATCTTCTTTGAAGTGCTGCATCTTTTTCGATATACTTCCTGTATTCGTCAATCGTTGTTGCACCAATAGTCCTTATCTCTCCTCTTGCAAGTGCTGGCTTTAGCATATTTGAAGCATCCATTCCACCTTCGCCTGTTGCACCTGCACCAACTATCGTGTGTATTTCGTCGATAAATAGAATAATCTGCCCTTCTGATTTTTTAAGTTCATCGAGGACTGCCTTTAATCTCTCTTCAAACTCTCCTCTGAACTTTGTGCCTGCAACAAGCGCTCCCATATCAAGCTGGAAGATTGTTTTATCTTTGAGGGTTTCAGGGACATCGCCTGACACAATTCGCTGTGCAATACCTTCAACTATTGCAGTTTTTCCAACGCCTGCTTCACCTATAAGAATTGGATTGTTTTTAGTACGCCTTGAAAGGATTTGAATTGTCCTTCTTATTTCCTCGTCTCTACCAATTACAGGGTCAAGTTTTCCTTCTTTTGCAAGCTTAACAAGGTCTCTTCCGTATTTCTCGAGTACCTTTACTTTTTCTTCAGGTGTCCTATCTTCCACTTTCTTACCTCCTCTTATTGATTGAATTGCTGCTAAAACATTCTGCCTATTTATACCATATTTTGCATAAATTTGACCAATTTCGTAATCAGTAAGAGATGCCAAAAACAGGTGTTCGGTTGATATAAATTCATCTCCAAGCGCCTTTGCTTCGGATTCAGCCCTTGCAAATAGAGCATTTAGTCTGTTTGTTACATAAAATTGAGAATCTTCCTTAACATAGGATTTGGGGAATCTTTCAATTCTTGTATAGAGTTCCTTTATAATTTCGTTTTTAGGTGCACCGATACTTTCAAGAATCATCGGCACAAAGCCATCTTGCTGGTTAATAAGCGCAACAAGAAGATGTTCAACATCCACTGCCTCGTTACCGTAAGTTACTGCAATACTCTTTGCATCAAGAAGGGCTTCCTGAACCTTCTCAGTAAACTTGTTCTGATCCATCCTATACCACCTCCTTAAATATTATTAAGTAAAAAGTCCTCCCAAAACTTTTTAATGCACTTGCTGTACACTCAATATTATAATACTTTTCGCCATATTTGACGCTAAAAGAGAAAGCTTTTCCAAGGTTTTCAGGGTCGGAAATAAAAGTTTTAAGTGGTCTTAAAAGATCAAGGTCTTTGATTGCCTTACCATAAACTTTTCTAATATCGACATTAAAGACATTTTTGAAAGTTTCATTTACCCTAAGGGCTTTAAACTCGTCATCGATGATTACCTCAGGCAGGGGCGCTTTATCAAAAACAAGTTTAAACATAAACTCTCTTATCTTCAAATCCGAAATCTTCTTAAGCCTTGCTTCTTCGATTTCCTTTGAATAAAACACAAAGTTATTAGTTCCTGTTGCCTTTGCCTCATACATCGCAATATCGCCTTTTCTTAAGAGTTCTTCTAATGTTTTCCCATCGTCAGGGCAAACTGCAATACCTATGTTTACACCGACATCTATCTTCAAGTCGCCTTCCTTAAATGGTTCAGAAAATACATTTACCATCTTAACTGCAATCGAAACGATATCTTCAATATTTTTAACTTCGTCAAAAACCACAACAAATTCATCCCCTCCAAAGCGGATAACGGAATCAGTTTTTCTAACACTTTTTACGAGTTTGTTTGCAACATACTTTAGGACTTTATCACCAACATCGTGCCCATAGGTGTCGTTAATATCCTTAAATCTATTCACATCAATAAAGAAAAGCGCAACTTTTGAACCGACTCTTTCTGCCCTTGCTTTCTCCATATTAAACCTATCTTCGAGAAGATACCTATTTGGAAGACCAGTAAGAATGTCATGTGTTGCCTGGTAGTAAAAGGCTTCCTGGATTTTCTTTAAATCCCTTATATCCTCATAAACTTCAATAATACCAACCTTTTTACCTTTTAAAATAAACGGCGAACCCGATACAAGCACCGGAATTTTTCTACCATCTTTTGCAAGGCGAGTCCTTTCTACCCTTATATAGCCAGTCTCGGTTGCAACTTCATCAAGTGCATACCCATCCTGAACTTCTTCTTCTGGAACAATGAGTTTATTAAGATCTTTTCCTATGATCTCTTCTTTTTTGTAGCCAAACAACCTTTCAAACTGAGGGTTAACATCTAAAATGCGAGATTCATTATCAAGGAGGACAGTTGCAACGGGAAGCCCATAATTTGTTTCTCTAAAAGCAGAAATTATATCCTGTGGGATAATTCTCATAACAATTGCATACGGCTTTTCAGAGTGTTCGCTTATCTCAAAAATAAATTCATTATTATCCTTACTGAGTTTAACTTCAAGAGGTTTTTCTAAGATTGAAAAAGCCTTCAAGGCATTCTTTATAAATTCGCTTGATTCCGCTAATTCTTTAAGATTCGTTACCTTAGGCAATTTTAATGTTTGAAAGAAATCTTTCTCCTCCTTAAGCCTTCCCTCTAAAAGGCTTTTAAAGGTTTTTACTCTCCTTTTAAAGACAAACACGGCGTAAGGATTTGGTTCCATTTCGCTTCTCCTTTCATTTCATTATAAAGAATTTTGCATTTTCAAAAAAATTGATATAATCATAAAATTTGTAGTGTAGGGAGGTTATCGTGAAAGAGGCAAAATTTATTTACTTTAACGGCGAATTTGTGGAGTGGAACAAGGCAAGCATCCACATCCTTTCGCATGTAATCCAGTATGGTTCAGGTGTGTTTGAAGGCATAAGGGCATACGAAACAAAACTTGGGACTGCTATATTCAGAGCATACGACCACTATAAAAGGCTTAAAGAATCAATGAAGATGTATCGAATGGAAACAAGCGAGACTGTTGAGGATTATATTAACATAACAAAAGAACTTCTCATAAAAAATGGGCTTAAGAGCGCGTATATAAGACCTGTAGTCTATAGGGGACTTGGGCCAATTTCTCCAAACCCATTGCATGCACCAGTAGAAACTGCAATTGCAGCGTTTGAAATGCCAAACCTCTTTGATGAAAAAGTTGAAAAAGGGATAAATGTGTGTGTTTCTTCCTACAGGCGATTTGCGCCTGACACAATTCCTGCAGTCGCAAAGGCAACAGGAAACTATCTTAATTCCCAGCTTGCAATGATGGAAGCAGAACTCAACGGCTTTGATGAAGCGGTTATGCTCGACATTTATGGAAACATTTCTGAAGGACCTGGCGAAAACATATTCCTTGTAAAAGATGGAGCACTCTTTACGCCTTCGCTAACAAACTCGATACTGAAAGGTATTACAAGAGATTCAATAATAAAAATTGCAGGGCTTCTTAATATTCCTGTTTACGAGCAAGACCTACCAAGAGAAATGCTTTACGCAGCAGATGAGGTGTTCTTCTGTGGCACGGCAGCAGAAATTACTCCAATAGTTTCAGTTGACAGGATTAAAGTTGGCGATGGCTCGGTTGGGACGATTACACGAATGCTTATAGGCAAATTTAGGGAAATAGTATATGAAGGAAAAGACCCGTTCAACTGGCTTGAGTTTGTAGAGGCAGAGGGATATTAAATAGGTTTAATTTGTACCACAATAATTTTTAAAAAATTTTAAGGAATTCTTCATAAAACTATTGACTCATAGGCAAGTCCTGTGGTATAATTTTGCGTATTTTTTAAAAAATCTATGGGACAAATCTATGGGAGGTAGTAGATGGAAAGTATCGCTTTGTCAAGGTCTGAGAAGAGGATTCTAAACCTTGGAATCCTTGGTAAAGTCACCCTTACCTTGATGTTTGTCCTGATAACAGCGCTCTCATCAAAGGTAAAGGTGTTTCTTCCCTTCTCACCTGTTCCAATTACTCTTCAAACATTTTCGGTAATTCTTTCGGGAATTGTTTTAAAGGAGTTTGGTGCATTTTCTCAAGTTATCTATTTAGTGCTTGGAATTTTGGGATTAGGTTTATTTGCTAACGGCGGTGGCGTAAACTATGTATCCTCGCCAACTTTTGGGTATGTTGTAGGGTTTGTCTTTGCTTCTTACATTGCAGGGTATTTTACAAAGCGCTACAGCAATTCAAGAATGCTCATTTTAGGGCTTATGATCGCAAACCTTGCAATCTATGTGCCAGGGCTTTTATGGCTTTATGTTGTACTTTCTAAGGGTGGCAATGCAGTAAGCCTTCAGTACATTTTAAGCATTGGCTTCCTGCCCTTTGTGATTGGTGACATCTTAAAGATTTTTGCATCCCTTGGCTTTGCAAAGGCAATAAAAAGAATATAA
>JAEMPV010000133.1 GCA_022759145.1 Caldisericum sp. | reverse complement strand
CATTGTCAAAGATTGCAGTTGCAGCAGGGATTAATGAAAATGAAGAGCCCTGGACGATTGGAAGACCGGACCCAATCCTCGAATCACACTGTAAAAGTGTTGCAACGCCGGTAATCATGTAAACTGTTGCAATGAATATGCCCAGTTGCTGAGGATTCATTCCCATAGCTTGTCCAAAAAGAATTGGAACAAGCGTTGCATCATCCTTAATAATAAGAGCGATTGTCTTTCTCTTTGTCCTTATAATCTCCGAAATTTTAAATTCATCCATAATCAAAAGCTTTTTACAATCTCATTAAACATATCACTTACCCAGTTGCTATCGCTCTTGAAATATACATGTTTCTCTTTATAGTAAGACTTGGGAGTTGATAGAGATTTATTTTCTACAAAATCGCTCCAACTCGTCTCCGAAATCATAAAATAGTCAAGCACTACATCTAAACCAACGCCTTGTTTGGATATACTTTTTTCAATATCTTTTATTTTATCTCTAAAATTCATTTTCGGATCATTCTCTCCAGAATGTAACAGTCCGTGAGGCTCAATAAAGATAATTGCTTCTTTTCCATTTTTCTTTATCCACATTAAGAAGTCTGGATGAAAATCTTCCCCGGTATCCAGAGTAAAAGAAAATCCATAACTTGGAAGATTCCTTAAGAGATATATTTCAAAACCTTTACTTTCTAAGTTTGGAATATATTGTTTAATTTTATCTAAAAAATCTTTTTCGCTCTCTACAAGTCCTTGAGGCTCTGTGCTTTCAATATCTTTGCTTTGAACAATAATTGGAATAAAGAGATGTTCATCTAAATAAATACCATATCCAAGTTTATCTAACTCTTTTGCAATTTTCTGAACAGATGAAATGGCGTTTTTTAATCCTGCTTTTATCTTTTCTAATGTTTCTTTGTTTTCTTTTCTATCGATACTAACAACATAAGCCTCGTTGCCATCTTTCAAAAATGGTAATTTTAATTTATCTTCCTGAGTCTTTATTGGTTTTAACTTCATTGCTTTAATTTCCGCTTGAGATTGAATTTTTCTGTAAAATCGATATATATACTTCTTTAACAGTTCTATAGCAAGGTCCTCTAATCTCTCTATATCACTTAGAGAATTTATATTTCCCAAATCCTCATATGTTTCAATTAAACATTTATCCAATAGCAAAACATTTTTTAATGAGTCAATATCGAATATAAGGTTAAAATATTTTCTTTCAAGCCTAAACTCTTCTATCTTTGCATAAATTTTCTGCCAGTTCAATAAATCAATTTTATCCCCAAGTTCACTATAGCAAAAGTTTTTAGTTTCCCCCTCCAAAGTGGCGCTCTTAACTGAATTCGTTTCTTCGGATTCTTTTTTTCTTTCTCCCAAAGAACTTACAATTTTAGGTCTCAAATCCAGAGAAACAGGAAGGTGCTCATCAACATCGAGTTTTACAACTTCTTGCTCATTAAACTTCACCTCATCTTTTACAGGGACAAAAATTTCGTCCCATTTGTCTTTATGGCTAAATTCAACAGGTATTTTTATCGGTTCAATATCTATTTCCTTACTTATCTCTTCAATAAACTTGTTAATATAGTTTGCCTTTATTCCGTAAATTTCAAGTGTTTCAAGTTTCTTTAATGCCGGATTCGAATAAAATTCATCACTTCTCTTAAGAGACATATTTTTCCCTTTTAGCCTAACACCACGTCCAAACAGCTGAATTATTTGTGGTCCTTGACTTTTGCCAATATTTAGCAATCCCATAGAAGTTATTCTCCAGGTATCCCATCCCTCAATAAACTTCTTTGCCCCTATAAGTACATTTATACTTGAATTTTCCTTTTTAATGTCATCAAAAAGTGACGGTGTTATAGCATCCGACAATATTTCTATTCCTACCTTCTCAAGTTTCTTTTTAAAATTCGATAACTCCCCGATATTTACAACTCCAAAATACTTTCCATCCACCACTTGAAGACCAAGTTCACCATCTGCACTTTTTATTTCGTAAATTGATAATTTGCCATTTCCTCCAAAATTGTCTTGTAGATCGAATCCAAGATTGAATCAATATCCTTGTCTTTTATATGGACGAATTTATTTTTGAGGATATCGTTTCCATCTTCTTTAAATGGCGTATTTCCCTTGAGAATATCCTCTATCTTTTTCTTTAGCCAACTTTCATCCTCTATTACTTTCTTAAAGAACTGTACTATTTTTAAGATGTCTGACTGAAGCGCTTCATCTTCTTTGTTAACAGTTGTGCCAACAAATATCCATAAAGGCTTTTCAATGTTATTTTCTCTTACCAGATTTGGATTTTCGTTGTAAGAGAGGAGCTGCTCAAAGTACGACAAAAGATTTGCAACAAATACTGTTTCCTCGTAAACGTCTTCATTAATTCTATTAACTTCCTTTACATTGAATACTGAAAAATCCTTTCCATAGCCATCGAGATAGAAATACTTGTAAGAATAATCAAAGATAATTGATTTTGAATAACTTTGCAAAGTACTTTTATTCTTCTCCGATAATATTTGGTGGAAAGTAGCGCTATATTCAAACTCAAAACCATCTTTTGCAAGCATGGATCGTATTTTTCCCCACTCTTGTTCTTCTCTTGCATTTCCTTTATGACCTTCATCTACAAAAATGAGATTTCTTCCTTCGAAAGCATCTACAGGAAGACTTACTCCACCACCTTGCTTGTCCTTTTTTAACTTTGTTATCTCAATAACAAGAATTTCGTTTTCACTTTGACTTTTAGAAAGTGCACCTTCATACAGTTTTGCAGTAAGTCCGCTTTTTAGAAGTTCATCAAAATGTTGTCTGGAGAGTCCACTATTGGGTGTAATATAAAGTATGTGATCGGGTCTAAAAGGTTCATATCTAAGGAATTGCAGGAAATTTATGTGAGAGATTATTGTCTTTCCAGAGCCTGTTGCCATTGAAAAGGCAAGTCCATTTAAATCTTTCTCCTCAAAGTCATCTATTTCAATTCCAGCTTCTTTAGAGTAATCTTGCTTAAATTCATTCAATTCGCTTAAAAATGTGCTCTTGTTTTTCTTTATCTTATCGAAATAGATTTCAGTAAATAAAATTGCAAGATACTGGAAATATTTTAAATTTACCTTTGGTTCCCTTGTCCTATTTATTTTCTCGACATAACTAATGATATTTCTATCATATTGCTCCAGGCTTTCAATTTCAACTCTTAAGTTTGGTAAGGTTGAAATTTCAGAGTAAAAATTGGTTAGTCCTGTATTTGGGTCAACCTCATAGTTTTCCTGCCTGATATTTCTTTTTGCATCCTTGATATCCTGAAAGCCAAAGAGATTTAAAAAATACTTGTTTAACACAAAGTATTTATCAATATTCATATTACGCCTCCATAAGGCGTTTGAATGTCGATTCAATGTTACGGATTTCCCAGCCACCACTATCTGTCAGTTTACTTTGTCCGTTAATATAAACAACCTTTGGTGCAAAAGATTTAATCTCATTTTGTATAAATTTTCTATCCTCTTCAAATTCTTCATTTTCCCATTTTGGTGAAAACTTTCTAAACACAATAGCCTGTTTTTCTCCGTTCACTTGTCCGAAAATAAATAGATATTTATTGCCATTATTGTTCCTCATTTTAATGCTTTTTACTTTCATACCAAGAAGATACACAAAAGTTTCTGGTATATCTACAATCATTTCTTTAGGTTCTCCAACTTCTGAAAGATTTACTTTAAGTTTGTAACTGAATGGGTCTTTTAAGAGATTGATATTCAAAAGATATGGGCTTTCCCTTATTTCAATGTCAAGGAAGTACTTCAATAGATACTCATCTTTAAAAAGATTTTCTGCATTTTTGTTCTCATTTAATTCAATGTTATCGAGTGTGTCTTCGTATTGCTCAAGGATTTGATATTTGAAAAAGCCACCTGCTGTTTTTTCATTGTATTTATCTTTAACGTCATTTTCTTTTGAAATACCCGATTTATCATAAGCCAAAACCTTCTTCATTCTTGGTAAAACTACTGTCCAGAAATGTTCTCCCATCTCAATGCCAATCCATTTTCTTTTTAATTTATGTGCTACTGCAGTTGTAGTACCACTTCCTAAAAAGAAATCCATAACTAAATCGCCTTCGTTAGAGGTGGACTCTATAACACGCTTTAAAAGGATCTCAGAGTTTTCAGTTTTAAAACCGAAAGTATCCTCATAAGAAGAAATGTCTTTCCAGTCATCAGTAATTTTTTCTTCTTCAGAGGTTAAATATTCCACCTTCCAATTATCACTCCCACAAGAAAGGCATTTATCCAAAAATTTTACACCAAAAACTTTTGATTCACTTGTTACATCCATATACTTGAACTTGTCTTTTGATCTTATAATTTCGTTAACAAAGTTTTCTCTTGATTCATTTTCGTCATAGTAATAAATTGCACCACATTCTTTACATTTTAACCTTAAATAACGCTCTCTTAAAAGTTTATCAACCTTTTCCTGAATTAAAGAAAAATGTTGTCCTTTGGGAGGATGTAAGACTTTACCGAAGAAAACCCTTTCTGGGGGGCGTCTTTCCTCTTGTTTAAGAAATCCTGTCCATTTAATATTTGCCAATGTCCTTTGTTTATACAAGTCTCTTCTAAAATACCTATCAGTTTTAGAGAACAAGAGAAGGTTTTCACTTTCTACTTCAAACTTGTTTGGTGTTCCTATTGGCTGTCTCTTCCTATTTATCGTTATCTCATTCCTAAAATTCTCCTCTCCAAAAATTTCATTCATTATAGGTCTAACAATCCAATTGCCGTTATAATCACATCTTACAAATATACTTCCTTTTTCGTTTAGCATTTCTCTTGCTAGTGTTAATCTATTTTCGAGCATACTTGCCCAGGTTGAATCCTTGTAATTGACATTGTATAGGAAGTCTGCATTTGTCCCAAGATTAAACGGTGGATCAAT
>JAEMPV010000132.1 GCA_022759145.1 Caldisericum sp. | reverse complement strand
ATCAATCGATTTTTAATTTTCTTATTTTCTTATACAATAGAGTGGCATGATAAGAAAGGAGTTGATAAAATGCATCCATTGCTTGCAGGTAAAAAGGGTGATAGGCTTTTTTTGTTGGGAAATGAGGCGGTTGTAAGAGGTGCAATTGAAGGTGGTATTGCAGTTGCCTCAACTTATCCCGGAACACCTTCATCTGAAATTGGAGATACATTCTACGACATTTATAAGGAGTTAGGCATCTATTTTGAATTTTCCGTAAATGAGAAAGTTGCTCTCGAAATTGCAGCATCGGGCTCGGTTTCGGGGCTAAGGAGTTTTGTCTGGTTTAAGCATGTTGGTCTCAATGTTGCATCCGACTCATTTATGTCGCTTGCCTACACTGATGTTAGGGGTGGGCTTGTTGTGCTTACCGCAGATGACCCTTCAATGTTTTCATCGCAAAACGAACAGGATAACAGGCTCTATGCAAGGCTTGGGAATGCAGTCCTTATTGAGCCTTCGACGCCTCAGGAGATGAAAGACCTTATGCCATATGCCTTTATGGTCTCCGAAAAGGTGAGATTGCCTGTGCTTTTTAGAACAACCACTCGTGTTGCACATATGCGGGGCGTTGTCGAGTTGGGTGATATTTTTACAAATCTTCCTGAGGGTGATTTTAAAAAAGACCCATCTAAACTTGTCCCAGTTCCTGCAAATGCATACAGAGCAAAAGGAGAGATTATAGAAAAACTCAAAAAGGCAAAATTTGTTGCAAATGAAAGTGCATATAACAGGCTGATTGAGGTTGATGGCGATATTGATACAGGGCTTTTAATTATTGTATCTGGTGTTTCATTCAACTATGTTATGGATGCGTTATCCGAAAGAAATTTAAAGGCAACAGTCCTTAAACTTACTCTCACATATCCATTTCCAGAGGATCTTGTTTTGAATGCAATGAACAATAAAGAAAAAGTCCTTGTTGTTGAAGAAGTTGACCCGATAATGGAAAAAGAAATTTACTATATCCTTGGGCGTTTTGGACTTCGTAAAAAAGTCTTTGGGAAACTCGATAACACACTTCCCCCTGCCTATGAATACAATCAGGATATTATTGAAAGCGCATTTGAGAAAATCCTGGGTGTTACTTTTGAAAAACCAAAGAAACTCAAAACAGACTTGCCTCTTGCAATGCGACCACCTGTATTCTGTCCTGGATGCCCTCACAGGGGTATGTATGATGCAGTAAAGAGAGCAGTAAATGAACTTGGAATCGATGCAATCTATCCTAACGATATTGGGTGCTATACGCTTGGAATTAATACACCTTTTAATATGGCTGACTACCTTCTTTCAATGGGCTCAAGTGTTGGGACGGCTTCGGCGCTTTCAAAGTTTTCGGGAAAGAGAGTAATTGCCTTTATTGGCGACTCGACTTTCTTCCACGCAGGCATTCCTGCACTTGTAAACGCAGTCCACAACAAAGATAATTTCACCCTCATAATCCTTGACAACAGGACTACAGCTATGACTGGTGCGCAACCAAACCCTGGGCTCGATGAAGAGGGTAAAAGAAAAATTGATATTGAAAGCGTTGTAAAAGGAATTGGCGTTGATTATGTTAAAACCGTTGATCCATATAACCTTAAGATGTCTTCAGACGCAGTTAAAGAGGCGCTCAATACCGAAGGCGTAAGCGTTGTAATCTCAAAAAGGGAATGCGCTCTTATCGTCCCAAAAAAGAAGTTCACATTCGTTGTTGATGAAGATAAATGCACCGGCTGTATGAATTGCATTAATGAAATTGCATGTCCTGCTATGTATGTAACAGATCTCCATAAAGTACAGATTGACGAAGTGCTTTGCGATGGGTGTGCTGTGTGCGTCCAAACCTGCCCTGAGAAAGCAATAAAAGTAAGGAAATAGACAAGGGGGCTAAAAGCCCCCTTTTAATTTTACGGACACTGGATAATTCCTCTATACCAAAGGCAATCGGCACAGGAGGGCATATTACCAAAACAATCCGAATTTGAATCAAGGCAAAAGTCACATACATCTTGAAGAGGACAGTCCGTGCATGATGGGAAAAGTGCATTTTCTACATTGTATCTAAAGCGTTTGTATTCATCGGAATTCCAGATTTCAAAAAGTGTCTTCTCCTTAAGTGATCCAAAAGAATATTTGTAGGCAATTTTCTCCCTTCCAAAGATGTATTCTGTGTATGTGTGAAGCAACCTGTAACAGGGATAGACCCCAAGATCTACACCAATTACGGTTGAGTGATTTTCGATGAATTGACACTTTCTATCTGTTAGTAGTTTAAATTTTGGATAGATTACCTTAACCTTGTATTTTCCAATACGATTGTTTATGTCATCTATAAACTTCTTGTCGTCGAAATTTCCATCGTAAAGTATTTCATTTGAGAGTTCCTTTGAGAATGGCATCAGGTTTGAAAGAAGTAGTGTCGTTACTCCAAGTTTATCTAATAGGGGAAAGATGTTATAAATTGAATTTATGTTGCTTTTCATAAGCACTGTTTCAACCCATATTTCTGGAGTTATTGCACCTTTGGATTTTTTGGTTTCTTGAAGGTATAGTATGTTATCTTCAATTTTTCCAAAATCTGTTCCTCTTATATCCTCAAAGATTTCCTTTTCTGGTGCATCGATTGAAACTATGATTTTGTCAACGCCGAGATTTACAAGGTCTTCTGCATATTTGTGAAGAAGTGTTCCATTTGTTCCAAATTCAACTCTGTAGTTTTTCTTCTTTGCTAACTCTATAAAAGAAAGAATCTTTGGATGGACAAGAGGCTCACCAATTCCTCCAAAATAGACTGTTTTTAGATTTGGAAACGCTTCAAGATTCTTTAATACGAGGTTAAACTCCTCTTCACTCATCTCCCTCAATTTGTCCTTCCAGAATCTTCTAAAGCACATTTTACAGTTGAGATTGCAGAAGGTTGTAATTTCGATATAGACTTTTTCAAGATTAGCCTTATCCTCAAGTGCAACTGTGTAATCCTTAAACCTTAGGTATAGTGTTCCCATTTCTCCTCCATATAGTTAAATAGGGAGGAGGGGATTGCCTCCTCCCTTCCTATGGTAATATTTAACTATTTAAGCCCAAGTTCTTTTAGTTTTTCTTCGGTTGGATAACCTTTTTCGTCCCAGCCTCTTACCCTATAGTAATCTGGAAGTGTCTCGTGGAGTTTTACAACCTGTCCTTTTGCTGCACCTTCAGGGAGTGGCTCTTTTAAGAATCTTTCTGGAAGTTTGTCTTCTTCAGGTCCAACACCAAGGTCAATATTCCAGAGTCTTTCAAGGTTCCAGATCCTTTCTCCTGCCTTTATTGTCTCTTCTGGAGTTAGGTCAAAACCTGTTACTGCAGCAAGGAGGGCTGTGTAATCTTCAAGCCCTAATGCAAAGGAAGTAAACAAGCACAAACCTTCAGAGTCGATTACTGCGGTAAGGTCCTGGAATGTCTTTACCCATTCTGCCTTCCCTTTTGTTTCGAATGGGTCTAACTTTTGTGGAAGTCCAAGGATTTCAGGTGAAATCATATATCCTCTTACATGGCAGCCACCACGGTTTGAAGTTGCATACTGCAGAGCGTGACCCTGTGCGCCTCTCGGGTCGTATGCTGGAAGTTCTTGTTTTCTTACACTCATTGAGTATTCAGGGTGCCCATATAACTTTGCAAACTCATAAGAGCCAAGTGCAAGTTTGTCGCCAATGTGTTCCCTCTTTGCAATGAGTTCTGTATATTTGACAACTGCTTCTGCATTTCCAAATTTTGGTTCAGGAAGCCCTTGAACTTCCTCTTTTGATACATACCCTTTTTCATATAATTCCATTAATGCAGCAATTGTTGCTCCTGTTGAGATCGTGTCCAATCCAAGTTTGTTACAGAGGTGGTTTGCTGTGATAACAGCCTTGAGATCGGAAACGCCGCAGTCTGCACTGAATGCCCAGCTTGTTTCGTATTCGGGACCTTCCACTTCCTCTTCAATTTCAGGGATTTTTACAACTCTTCCGCATCCAATTGGACATGCAAAGCAAGCCTTATTCCTTATCAAATATGTCTCTTTTAATTTTTCGCCCGAAACCTCATCAACATATTCAAATGTACCTTTCTGGAAGTTGTTTGTTGGGTATAGACCATGTTCGTCTATAATGTGGTTCAAAACCATTGTGCCGTATGTTGGCAGCCCCTGGGATGTGACACCGTTTGTCTTTATCTTATCCATTGCAACCTTCAGTGCTTCCCTGAAGGCTTCGTTATTTGCAATGTTAACCTTTTGGGTTCCTTTTGCAACAACTGCCTTTAACTTCTTTGAACCCATTACTGCACCAACACCAGTCCTTCCTGCTGCTCTTGCTTTGTCATTTATTACGCACGCCTGGAGAGTTAGATTTTCACCTGCAGGTCCAATGCATGCAACCTTTGCAGTTTTGTCTCCAACTTCTTCAAGGAGTGTATCAGTTGTTTCGTATGTATCTTTGCCCCAGAGGTGTGATGCATCCCTTATCTCAACATTCCCATCGTTAATCCACAGATACACTGGCTTGTCTGATTTACCCTCCACAATAAGCATATCAAAGCCAGCCTTCTTTAGTTCTGGACCAAAGAAACCACCAGAGTTTGAAGCAGCAATTACATTGTTTAGTGGAGATTTTGTTACAACATCATACCTTCCACCAGTTGGCGCTGTTGTAAGGGTAAGTGGACCTGTTGCAAAAATAAGTTTGTTTTCTTCTCCGAGCGGATCCGCATTTCTCGGCACTTCATCAAAAATAATTTTTACAGCATACCCTCTTGCGCCGATGAATTTACGTGCAAGCTCCTCATTGATAGGTTCAACCTTAACTTCCTTCGTTGAGAGATTTACTCTCAAGATTTTTCCCATGTAGCCACCTAACATACTGCACCTCCCTTTTTAAATTTTTAACTTCCCTTAAAATAAAAATAAGCCCAATTGCCTGGGCTTCTTTGCAATAAGGCAGGCTCAAAGATTGCTCTTCGAACCCTATCGCCTTGTAGCTCCCCGTGGGATCCACAAGGTCGAAGCCTTTATTAAGATATTTTAATATGATAATTTTGTTTGTCAAGAGGGTGTTCGAGTTACATACATTTGAGACTCCGGATAATATTCGAGAGAATTTCAATCGGTGTCAAATTGTTTAAACTCTTATGAGGTCTTTGAGTATTGTACCATATGAGGTAATCCATAATTATGCAAAATAGATAATAATGAGAGTAGAAATAACCAACAACTCCTTCTTCACTCTCTCATATCTCAACTTCATAAAACACCAAAACTTTATGCAATACTTTTCAAATTCAACTGGAATAAAAGGCAGGAACCCTCCAAAAAATTTTTTAATAAAACTTGCAATTTTTCCAAAAAAGTACTAAAACTTTTTAGAGCGTGAAAAATTGCTCGGATTTAGCTTATAAAAAGGATAAAGGCTAATAGATTATGAAATGGAATTTCGAAGAGAATAAAAATGAGCGACATTGTTTATCCTGTTGTTGTAGAAAATCTGAGTAA
>JAEMPV010000131.1 GCA_022759145.1 Caldisericum sp. | reverse complement strand
CCAGCGCATCCCAAACCATTATTAGTGGATTGCGCAATAGTTCCACACACATGAGTGCCGTGCCCCTCGTCATCATTTGCGTGTGTGTCATTGTTTACGAAGTCGTAGGCATTTGCAGTATCAAATTTTGTATTTGCAAGGTCTGGAGCATGAGCATATTGTGTTCCTGTAACAGTATCTGTGTAATTTTCGTAGGCAACGCCAGTGTCAATAATAGCAACCTTTACACCAGCGCCTCTTGTAATATTCCATGCAGATACCACCTGAATTCCATAGTTTGAAGTATAACCGTTACTTAGCATGCCATAGTCATAAAGATCCCACTGGTATGGAGAAAAACATGGGTCATTTGGAACGCCAAATGCGTGAGCAACATAGTTTGGTTCTACATACGCTATATCAGGGTCATTTAGTAATAAACCTTTTATGGAATCGAGGGTTTTTCCGTTTGGTAGTTCAAAAACTGCAAAATTCTTTAAGCCTAATCTCTTAAGTTTTCCTTGACCAACATTTTCAAGAGCCTTTGATTTAGCCTGAGTGTTTACTCCCTCTTTGAATCCCACTATAAACTCGTTTGGAACAATGTCAGGTTGTGAAATGGCAACATCCCCTTTAACAAAGAGTGGCTCCGCGCTTTTTACTTGAGCGAACACCGTAAGCAAAACTACTACCACAACCAAACTTACCAGTACTTTTTTCATCTTTTACCTCCTTCTAAAATTTTGATAATTACATGAATAATTTATTTTTAGTCAATATCCAATAAGAAATTTGTTAAAAGCCAATTTTAATGTAAAATATCTTTGAAAGGCTGAAAAATGGATTTTAGAAAGTGGTTTTTTTCGTTTGCACTGCAAGGTGCATCGATTTCTCTTTTTAACATAGTTATAAGCTTGTATGTAGTTTTGGCACTCAAAGGTAATGTCCAGAGTGCCTCTATTGCTGTTGCTTTGTTTTCATTTGGTAACCTTTTGGGCTCAATTTCTTCAAGCATTATCCTTGATAGAATTAAGCGCGTATCTGTTCTTATATATACAAGTTTCTTTTTTGCATCTGCCATAATGGTACTTATGGCATTTGTTAAGTCGGTTTATATATACTACCTTCTTGCCGTTATTCTCGGCAATGTTATTTCCTTTACAGGTCCTGCAATGACCCTGCACCTCTCTAAGTTGGGCGATGAAGGATTCGTAAGAAGGCAAATAAATAGCCTTAATCTCTTTAATAGCGTAGGTTCAACCCTGGGAATGCTTTTTGGAAGCATAATCCTTACGCTTGTTAAAAGCCTTAATGATATTCTTAAACTCAGGATGATTTTCCTTATAGCGTCATTTTTGCTTCTCATAAGTTCGCTTCTTACAATTGAAAAAGGGAAAATCTCTGTGAAAATTACCCCAAGCCCTCGTGCAACAAAAATCCTGTTTTTACGTATTACACGCTTTACGAATGAATTTTTTAAAGTAGTGGACATAAGGAATCTTGATAAGTCTATGCGACTCATTACAGCATCTGTGTTTTTGGTGTTTTTCGGTGCTAACCTTGTTTTTTCTGTTTTTACAGTGTTTTTGAAAGAGGTATTCAAAGTTTCCTCGCAGGTAATTTTCTTGCTGTACTCGGCAAATAGTTTTGCAGGAAACATAGCGTTCTTTCTTACAGGAAGATTAAGGACGACGCGTTACGACAGGCTTTTTATCCGTCTTGTGCTTATCCTGAGAGGCGTCCTTTTTATACTTATGGGCATATTTGCCCTTCTTAAACTTGACTTTATGAGAGCGTTTATTTATGCAAGTTTTGTTTTCTTTGGTTTTACCTGGCCGTTTTTCTACATTCCTCTTACAATCGAGATAACAAAAATTGCCCCACACAGGGAAAGGGGCAAGGCTTTGGGTATATTTAATATGTCTATTAATCTTGCGGTTATTCTTGCATCATTTGTTGCTGGAGTTATTGCATTGCACCTTGGATACTTTGTAACATTTATTATAGGAGGCACCCTCCTTATCTTAGGAGAGCGCCTGTTCTCGAAAACTTTTTCCTAACTTAAGAATGCTTCAATTACCTTTCCCTTATTAACCTTGTATCCCAATTCTTCAAAGGTTTCAACTATTTTTGTAACGGCAACAAGCAACTCGTCTTTTGTAACACTTCCCATGTGTCCCATTCTAAAGCCTTTTCCATAAAGTTCTGCAAGCGTATTTGCGACTACAACACCTTTTTCTTTGAGTTTTCCTCTGAATGTCTTGTCGTCAATACCTTCAGGATAGAGGAAGACGGAAAGTGTTGGGGCAGGCCTTTTTGCAACGAGTGTGAGTCCCACCTCGTTAAATGCGTTTCTTACTCTTCTTGCAAGGTCTTCATGTTTCTTGAAGTAGTTTTCTAATCCCATTTCAAAAATGTCCTTAAGGGATTGATGAAGCGCAAAGAAGAGGTTTACCGATGGTGTTGCAAAGTACTTGGTGCCATCTTCCATTACAGGCATCCATTTGAGGATATCTCCATAATATGTTCTTGGCTTAATGGATTTCCTTTTTTCGATTGCCCTTTGTGAAAATGCAAGAAGCGTAAGCCCTGGAGGAGTTGCAAGAGCCTTTTGTGAGCCTGTTAAAATTACATCGATTTTCCAGTTGTCAAATTCTTCTCTTACACCACCTGTTGCACATACCCCATCAACAACAAAAAGGGTTTCTGGGCTTACTTCCTGGATAATTTTTGATACACTCTCTACATCCGCCAAAACTCCTGTTGATGTGTCCACATGGGTTAAAGTTAATGCCGTATAGTGTTTTTCTTTGAGTTTTTGCCTTACGATTTCAAGGTCAATATGTTCTCCTGCGACTGGTTTTATCTTATCAACATCAATTCCAATGTGTTTTGCAAGTTCTTCAAACCTGTCTCCAAAGTAACCATGAGAAACAACAAGGACACTTTCGTTCTCACCTACTATGTTTGTGAGTGCCATTTCCATACCAAGTGTCCCAGAGCCTGTAATTACAAACGGAAAGCCATTTTTAGCGCCAAAAAGTTCCTTTACAAAAGAAAGTGTCTCCTTAAGGATGTTTGCAAATTCAGGACTTGTATGTGAAATCACAGGTTCTGACATTGCTTCTAAAACATCCTCTTGAACAGGCGTTGGTCCTGGGATTAAAAGAAGTTCCTTCATATTTACCTCCTATTTTCTATCAAAGAAAGGATTCTTCCCTGAGATGCTCAAGGGTATGCCATATGCAATTATTACATCATTTCCAAGAAGTTTTAGGTTTATTGCGGCTCTTCCAATCGAATACATAACCCTGTTATCAACACATAATTCCTTTGCAAGAGAAACAGCACTTCCTATTGCAATGCCAAGGTCAATTGCTGTGCTTTCTTTTAGAACTGCCTGTTCTTGCTCGCCATCTTCAAAACCGTGTGCCCTCTCTTTTGGTTTTGAGCCAATGAGCACAACAACCTTTCCTTCGATGTTGCCTGCGTCTCTTATAAAGTATTGAAGGGATCTTTCAGTGCCAAACCTGATCATCTCTTCTCTAATTTTGTTAAGTTCATCGCCGTAAACGATTGCCGTAACAATCGAATCAAGCCCATTCGCCTTTGGTGCAGTACGGGCTGCAACGCACATTTTTTGAGCAACATCCAGGACAACTTCTAATTCACTTTCTGGATTTATTTTAAGCATTTCATACCCCCTTAATGAATCCGCCGTCAATCGGTAAAACAACACCTGTTATGTATGAAGCCTTTTCTGAAGCAAGGAACGCAACAGTTGATGCAAACTCCTCGACTGTTCCTATGCGCTTCATTGGAATGCTTGCAACCATTGCCTTTTGCGCTTCTTCAAATGTAATACCTTCCTTTTCGACCCTTGCCTTTAGAAGATTTTCGACCCTCTCTGTCATTGTGTAGCCTGGTGCAACAACATTTGCAGTGATATTAAATGGTGCAAGCGCATTTGATACAGATTTTATGAATGCAACAACGCCTGCCCTTGAGACATTTGAAAGTATGAGGTTGTCAAGAGGCTGCTTTACAGAGATTGAAGTAGAAGCAATTATTCTTCCCCAGTTTTGTTTAACCATCAGGTCTTTTACACCGTAAACTGCATAGATTGTGCTCATAAGATTTAGATGGACTGCATCAAGATAATCCTCTTCCTTTACATCAAAGAATCCACCTGAAGGAGGACCACCAGCATTTGCAAAAAGAATGTGAATTGTTCCGAATTTGCTTACAGTTTCATCGAGAGCTTTCATAACATCGTCTTTTTTAGTAGCATCGCCAACACAGATGAGTGGTTCAAAACCAGTATGCGCTTTTATTTCCTCCTGTGCCTTCTTTAGGTTATCAAGTGAGCGAGCCATAATAGAAACAAGCGCACCTTCTTCTGCAAGTTTGAGTGCAACGCCTTTGCCAAGTCCTTTACTTCCTGCCATAACAAAAGCAACTTTCCCTTTGAGACCTAAATCCATAAAATCAACCTCCTTAAAGAAGATTTTGACGCTTCAATTAATATTTTACTACAGATTTGAAAATTAGTGATTTGT
>JAEMPV010000130.1 GCA_022759145.1 Caldisericum sp. | reverse complement strand
TTTATGATGATAAAGGCACATTTCTCAAAAACTTCTTTCGTGGTATAATTGATGGATTGAGAAACAATATGGAGGTTAAAAATGGGTAAGAAGATTTTAATTTCGGTTGTTTTGGTTGTTTTTGTGCTTGCAGTTTTGCTTGGGCTTTACAAGGTATTGAATCCTAAGAGCAAAGAGATTTTAGCACAGGGTAATTATGTCGAGGCAACATTCCTGGCGGAGGCAATTAGACCAGAAACAGCCGATATGATAAAAGTCGGCGACACTATTTATGACTCTCAAGGTAAAAAATGTTTCACAGTTACCGATGTTAAAGTCGTTCCATCAGAGGCGAAATTCATTTATTATTCTAATAATTCCCTTTATATTGAGAATAACTCAAAACTCAAAGATGTTTACATAACTGCAAAATCACTCGATAAGAAATACATCTGGGCATATCCATACGGAAAAGACTTCATTATGGCAGGTGTTCACGTTGGTATCTATGGTGAAAACTGGAAATTGTGGGTAACTGTCCTAACTGTTAAAGATGTAAAGTGATATGGAAAAAGTTAATTCGGCTTTAAGGAGGATTTTTCTCTTCCTTATTGCCTTTTATCCGTGGGTAAACTATATTCTTAAAAAGGTGCCCAAGTTGGGAAGTGTATGGGATGATCTTTTAATAATAACTTTCTTCTTGTTTGCACTTTTTGTTGGGTATAAAAGAATTAAGGACCTAATTGCGCTTCCAGGTTTTTTGTTTGCTTTGCTCTTTGCAACTGTTTCCGTATTGAGTTTTGTTTTTAATAACTATCTTTTTCTTGCATTCCAGCATCAATTTAGACTTTTGCTTGAGCCTTTTTTTGTGTTCGTCGCAGTGTTCCTTATAAGTCCCACCAAAGACGAAATTCACTTTTACCTTAAAACTCTTGTTTTTTCCTCGCTCCTTCTTGGGCTTCACGGTGTTTACCAGTACATAAAAAAAGTGCCAACTCCTGCTCAGTGGGTTGATAAAGACCTTGAAAGCACATCTATATACACGAGAGCATTCTCTGTTGTTGGAAGCCCAAATGTTCTTGCAGGGTATCTTGAACTTGGATTGCCTGTTGCGATTTACTATGTTTTCTATGATAAAGACATTTTTAAAAAGATAGTTTATGCACTTTCTTCCCTTGCGATAGTTTCGGGCTTACTTTTGACATTCTCAAGAGGTGGGTGGTTTGGTAGCATTGGTGCACTTTTCCTTGCTTTTACTGCGTACTCTCCTGTAATTGGTATTGCCATTATCGCCTTTGGGGCACTAACGATTTTTGCTGTGCCTGTCTTGAGATTAAGAATTCTTTCGCTTTTTGACCCAAGTTACATTGAGAAGAGCCTTGGAGGAGTAGGAAGTGCTGGAAGGCTTTTCAGGTGGAAGTATGGCCTTGTTAACGGATTTGAGCATCCACTTTTTGGAAGTGGTCTTGGTACTTTTGGAAGTTCTGCAGGGCAAAAATATGGCTACTTTGCTTATACATCAATGGATAGTGTCTACATAAATGTTTTTGCTGAAACAGGATTCTTAGGCATAATTTCTTTTATTCTTTTTGTATCATACGGCTTTGCAAATTATGTATACAAGTTCTTTACGAAAAAGAAACTCATATTCCTGTTTCTGGGGGCATCAATGCTTTCTATCTTAATCCACATTTTTGTTGAGAACCTTTTTGATGTGTGGGGAATTACGCTCAATTTCTGGGTGATTTCGGCACTTTCTGAGGTGCTGGATGAGTAAAGACATCCTTTTTCTTTCTTCCAATAGATACGGCGATTTTCCTTCAAGAAAAACACGTTTCTCTAAGTACCTTTCTGAAAAAGGTTTTAGAGTCGTTTATGTGGACTCACCTCACACTTACCTTGGCTATCTCAAAAAAGGCTTTAAAGTCGAAAGTTATGGGCTTAAAGAAGTTTTTCCGAATTTTTATGTTTTAAGAAGTTTTCCAATACTCCCGTTTTTTAAAAAATACCTTCCTTTCAATAAGATTGACTCTCAAATATACTACAGTAAAATTGCTTCTGCCCTTAAGGAAATATCTTTCGACCCTGCACTTATTTTTACATATATCCCCTTTTTCCCGGATGCTCTTACCAAATTTAAATCAAAAATCATCTATGATTGTGTCGATGATCACGCAAGTTTTGGAGGGCTTATAAACCCATCTTTTGTTAATGCACTTGAAAAGAAAACAGTCGAGGTATCGGATGTTGTAATAACAACGGGAAACGAGTTCCTCAAAGATAAACTCAAGAAATTCGGAAAGGAACCAGTCCAAATACCAAATGGTGTAGATTATGCGCTTTTTTCAAACTGGCTTAATAACAAAGAAAGCCTAAATATTAAAAACCAGATTGTATATGTTGGAGCAATCGCAAACTGGTTTGATATTGACCTTGTAAAATACATAGCCGATTCTTTTAAAGATTACGAAATTCTACTCATTGGTTTTGCATCTGTTGATATCTCAGAGTTATTATCAAAAGAAAATGTTAAATTTCTTGGTAAACTCACCCAGGAGCAGTTTGCACCGATTTTGTGGCAGTCGAAAGCAGCAATAATTCCCTTTAAGGTAAACGACTTAACCAGGAAGATTGACCCTCTTAAGGCTTATGAGTATCTTGCTTCCGGCGTCCCAGTTGTGTCAACTCCTGTAGGGAATGTTTCTCAATTGCCTGTGTATGTAGCGGAGGCAAAGGAAGATTTCGTTAAGGAACTAAAGCGCGCAATAGATGATGATACTATCGAAAAAAGGGTTAAAAGGACGCTTGATGCAAAAGAATACTCCTGGGAAAATAGATTAGAGACCGTATTTAAGATAGTGGAGAGCCTTATTTCAAATGGATAGGAAAAGGATTCTTCGAAGCCAGACAATAACCGAAGCAGCAATTATCACCTCAATAGTTGCTTTTCTGAGTAAAATTGTTGGCTACATAAGGGATATGCTTACTGCCAAATATTTTGGCACATCTCCCCAGGTGGATGCTTTCGAGGTTGCACTCATTATTCCTAATATGATTTTGGGGCTTTTTGCAGCAGGCATGCAAACCATTATCGTAAGGATGTATACAGAAAAAAAAGAACAACAGGGCTTGGAAAAGGGAAAGACTTTTGTAAGCCAACTTTTCTTCATCTATAGCGTCCTTCTTTTCTTTATAACAATCCTTCTTGTCATTTTTAGCCCGTTTTTTGTAAAAATTGTTGCCTTTGGTTTAACTTCCGATAGGTTTACATACGCCTCAACATTTGTTAAAATGCTTGCTATATTTGGTTACCTTAATATTATGACAGGTTTCTTCACGGGTATATTCCAGGCAGAAAAGCAGTTTCTATATCCTGCTGTTACAGGGCTCATTGCAAACATTGTAATCCCTATAACCCTAATTTTACTTGCACCAAAGATCGGAATTTACAGTAGAGTATGGGGACAAAATTTGTTTGGTTTTGTTTACTTTTTCCTTCTATTTTCATTTCTCTATTTTCGCTGGAAGTTTTTCAGGCATTATGACATAAAGGAAATTGACTGGGCGGGATTTAAGGAATTCACAAACCTTATGATACCTGCAATGATCGTATCAGGGTTGAGTGTTCTTTATCAGATAACTGACAAAACAGTTGCATCCTATTTGCCGTCAGGTGCAATTGCCTCCCTTTCATATGCGCAAACTGTTTATCTTATACCTTATTCACTTATTGGTGCCTCTCTTGCAACAGCAGTTTATCCAACGCTTTCTTCTCATGCAGTAAGCAAAAACGACGAAGATTATATGAGGCTATTTAAAAAGTCGTTCTATGTTCTTGTGTTCATTATGGTCCCTTTCACTGTTTATTTCACCGTGTGGGCTCGCCCTATAGTGAGGGTTTTATTTGAAAGAGGTGCCTTCACTGAATCTTCAGCGGTACTTACTCAATGGAATGTTGCTATGTATTCTTTAGGACTTTTAGGAATTACGCTTGCCGATTTGTTCAGAAGGGCGTTCTTCACCTATAAGGATACAAAAACACCAATGCTTATAAGTTGGGTAAGCGCCTTTTTAAACCTTGTTTTCGATATTCTTCTTGCAAAATTAATGGGCGCTCCTGGTATTGCGCTTGCAACAACAATAGTAACCTATGCATCTCTTGTTCAATACATAATGTACGGAAGACACAGGAAATACTTTGAAGCAGGTTATCTTAAGCATTTAGTCCTGGAACTAATGAAGAGTATTTTGGTTGGGATTTTAATGGGTCTTCTTGCGTATCTTTCTTTGCGATTTATTCCCGTTAAGGCACATGCTGTTACGGTATTTTTAAGAAGTATTGGTATTGGTGCAGTTATATTTATAATTTATGTAGGGCTTGGCAAACTTGTAAGAAGCGAGATATTTGATGTTGCCATTTCTTATGGATTAAGTGCTGTTAATCATATTTTTAAAAGAATCAGGAGGTAAAAAATGAAAATAGCAATAGGTTCAGATCATGCAGGGTTCAGGCTTAAAGAAATCATAAAAAACTTTTTAAAGACAAAAGGAATTGAAGTTGAAGATTTTGGTACTCATACGGAGGAAAGCGTAGATTACCCTGATTATGCATTCAAAGTTGCCGAAGCGGTTTCAAGGGGAGAATTCGACTTTGGGATTCTTGTTTGTGGTACAGGAATCGGCATGAGTATTTCTGCAAATAAGGTGAAAGGTATTCGTGCAGCACTCTGTAACGATCTATATACTGCACATGCGTCGAGAGAGCACAACAACGCAAATGTCCTCTGCATGGGCGGTCGTGTTGTGGGTGATGAAGTTGCAAAGGAAATCGTAAATACTTTTCTTAATGCAAAGTTTGAGGGTGGAAGGCACGAGCGCAGGATAAACAAGATCAAAGATTATGAAAACTCGAAAAATTGCAATTGACGGCGTTGCTTCCTCGGGTAAATCGACCGTTGGAAAAATTCTTGCAGATAGATTAGGCTACGAATTTATCGACAGTGGCCTTTTGTACAGGCTTGCAACATTTATTGCAATAGAACAAGGCTTAAAAAATTCTGAATTTGACAAAGCAGTTTCAAACTTTAATGTGGATATTGTAGGTGGGAAAATTTTTCTTAACGGTAAAGAAATTCCCCTTGATAAGTTGAGGGATAAAGGCGTTGATGCACTTGTTTCTCCCGTATCTGAGCATCCCCTGGTTCGTGAAGTTATAACGAGCGAGTTACGGAGGATTGCAGAGTCTAAAAATGTTGTTATGGTGGGAAGGGATATTGGAAGCGTTGTTTTGCCCGATGCATTTTTAAAGATATTTCTTACCGCAACCCTCGAAGAGCGTGCCTCAAGGAGATTCAAGGAACTCATCCATAAAGGTATAAATACAACATTTGAAGAAGTTTATGAGAACCTTAAAACACGAGATATGATTGATTCGGGGAGGAGTGTTGCGCCCCTTACTGTCCCAAAGGATGCCTATGTTATCGACACGACAAATTTAACTGTAGACGAGGTTATTACTCTAATTCTTGAATTTATAAAAGGGAAAGAGTATGTTCTACGAAATAGTAAGGATTATAGCGAAACTCTATTTTAAAATCTTTTATAATTTTAAGGTGTTGGGAACTGAGAACATACCAGAGGAAGGCGGATATATCGTTTCGCCAAACCATACACACTGGCTTGATATACCGCTTATTGGTGTCGCCTTACCAAAAAGAATGTACAGTTTCGGCAAGAAAGAATTGTTTGAGAGTAAGATTATAGGACCAATCTTGAGGCATCTTGGCGGCATACCTGTTAACAGGGAAAAGCCCGATTTAACATCAATCAAGCTTTCAAAGGAAGTCCTTCAAAAAGGATATCCGCTCCTCCTCTTTCCAGAAGGGACCCGTTCAAGGACAGGTGTCCTTCTTAAAGGCAAGAAAGGTGCAGTGTATTTTTCAACAGTTGCAAAGGTGCCGATTGTTCCTGCAGGTATAGTGGGGCTTGGAAGGAAGTTCATCCATATGAAGCGCACAAAACTTGCAGTGTATTTTGGGAAACCATTCAAGCCTTATGAAGTTTTCGACCCAAAAGACAAGGATTATTACGACAGGGCAACCGAGTATTTAATGGAGTTAATAAGAGAATGCATAGAAAAAGCGGAAGAACTATCATAGTATCAAAGTCAGTTGGTTTTTGTTCAGGAGTTGAACGTGCGGTAAGTATAGTAGAAGACCTTACAAAGGAGTCGAAACAGGTTTTTACTGTTGACTCGATCCTTCATAACGAAAGGGAAATGGCTCGATTGAAGTCTCTTGGGGTAAATGTTGCGGAAGCAAATGATAAAGGTGAAATTGTCATACTTCCTGCGCATGGTGCAACAGACGAAGAGATAGAAAACCTTAAGAGGAGATTTGAAAAAATTGTCGATGTAACCTGCCCTTTTGTCATACGCACCGTGAATATCATAAAGAAACTTGTAAGTGAAGGGTATAAAATAGTAGTTGTGGGAGAAAAGGGACACAGAGAAACAAAGGTACTCAAAGAGACAGCAAAAGAAAATCTTATGTGCGTTGTTTCAGATATTAGCGAACTTAAAGGATACGAGAACGATTATTTTCCGAAGGTTGCACTTGTCTCGCAATCGACTGTTTCAAGATCCCTTGCGCTAGATACCGCAAAATTTTTTCTTGAACATTCCTTTGAATTCAGGTTTTTTGATACAATTTGCCCTGAAACCGTAAAAAGGCAGGAAGAGGCATACGAAATTGCAAGGAGTGTTGACTGTGTAATTGTTGTCGGTGGAAGGCATTCTGCAAATACCAACAGGCTTTATGAGATTGCAAGGAAGGTTAATCCAAATACTTTTTTTGTCGAAGATGTTCAAGAATTAAAAAAATACGACCTTACCGGTTTTAACAAAATTGGCATCGTTTCAGGAACTTCAACACCAGAATACATCATTAAGGAAATAGTCGATTACCTTACAAATTTGGGATAAAAAATTTTTGTAGTAAAATATATTTGAGGAGGTGATAAAGACGAAGAAAATAATTATATCACTTATTATTGGAGCATTCTTAATAGTTAGTCTGGGCTCGTTAAAATTTCTTTACCCGTTTGCTACAATTGTTTCCGAAGATGGAAAACTTACGAAGATTAATGTTCGTATTGAGCCAAATTTAAAGGATAGCGTTCATATAGATACGATCTCTAATTCCTCTGTTAAAAGTGCTGTTCAAGCCTACATTGAACTATCCAAGACTGCGGATGAACTTGTTAGAGCACAAAACGAATTAAAAACACTTACAAGCAATATAGAATTTCTTGAACAAATTCGCAATCTTAAATTACCATAGTCAATGTTTTTGAAATATTTAAACTCTCTCGAATTATTTATTTCTTAACTTTGAAAGTGTCTCCTCAACTTTAGTTAGCGCTTCGAGTGGCTCTTCAACATTTAAAACCGCATTTTCAAATGGGCACATACCCGTTTTGTCTCGATTTATTATGTATTCTACCTCGGTATCAAACTCAAATTTAATTTTGTAACTTTTAAGAATTTCCTTTCCACTTTTGCTTAGGATAGCCGCATACACATACTTCGGCTTAAGAAGGCTAATCAAAAGTGCTCCTGCTTTTCCTACAATTCTATACCGAAATTATTATGGCTGTTGCAAGCATTACCGTAAGCGCTGAAGTTTAAAA
>JAEMPV010000129.1 GCA_022759145.1 Caldisericum sp. | reverse complement strand
CAGGTCTTTAATGAAGAAGATGCCCGCACGGCTTCTTTTATTTTAGGTAGATTTTCTAAACCGAAAATTCCAGGGGTTCCTGTTTATACAGAAGACGATTTGGGTCGCGCGCAGGAGATTATTAAGCATGGAACTAAATTGTTCGCTTTGATTGAAAATGACTGGTATATGATTATTGACAGTGAGAAAGATAAGGATGATAAGAAGCCTAAGAAATTAAAACCAATATGCGCGGGTTTTTTATTGAAAGATAGAGGATTTAAACCTAACACCAATGAGCCCATATACATAGTATACAACTGTGAAACGAGACGAATAGGAAGAATTGGGCTCGATATTGTTGAGTTACAGAATTTTCTTGGTAGACCCATTTTAGATACAGGCAATCTTAAGTTCCTACTTGATGCTTTAATCCGTAATCATCAAGAGAAGATTTTCTTACAGGAAATTGGCTGGTATAAGACAGCAAGCAAACGATTATTTATACACCCATTAAACCAAAGTGCTCTAATTGAGAATGGTTTATATTGTGACCTTGACCCAAAGGAGATAGAGCATTTCAAGTATGTTAACGCTTCGAAACAACATGAGTTGGTCAGAGAGCTCCTAATCGAGGGGCGATGGCTTGGAGTGAAAATAGTATTAGGGGTAGCGAGCTTATTTATCGAAGACAATCTATCAGGATTTACGGTATTTGATGTAGGGCCTCGTGGAGTAGGGAAGACAACGACATCTCAATTCGTGATGAGCTTATTCTACAATATCAATGTCCCAATGACGCTAAATGCGACAGAAACAGGGTTTGAACTTTATATGAGGCGTTTCCATAATTTACCTGTTTTATTCGATGAGACTGCATTAATATCAGACAGCAAGTTGCAAGAAAGAGTTTTCAAAATAGCGGGAGGAGTAGGTAAGTTAAGAGGGACTAAAGATTTATCAGTTGATATTACATTGCTGAAATCGATAGTTTTTATTACAGGTGAGGTTGACCCTCAATTTGAGCGAAGAGGTGCGGAAAGGCGTTATGTTGTAGTCCCTGTTGATCATTGGGGCAATTACACTGAAATAGTAACGCCTCAAGATTTACATCAGTTAATGAGAGTGGCATGTGGGTGTGCATTCGATTACATTAAGTTTTTAGAACAAGAGGGGGATATAGCGATAGAAATAGAATTGCCTGAGCATTTTCAGATTTTTACCTTTACGCCTTTAATAGAGAAAAGCTTTAACTTTTTAAAAAAGTTTTACAATCTTTCAAAGCAGGAAATAAGCATTCTTGAAAGAACTCTATGTGCATTGATATCTTACCAATTAGAAAAACTTGATTTAAGTCTTGAAAGATTTTTGTCTACTTTTTCCGAATTTTTGCTCTCCAGAGCTCCTCATTTCGTTATACGAAATTCAATAGATCAACAAATTCCAAGAAATTTAGTCTTTGGTGAGATAGACCCTGTTAGTGAGAAAGTTTACATCACTCGGGAGTGTCTTGAGTATTTTAGAGACTATGTCAAGTTAGACTTGAGAACGATTTTAAAGTTATTTGAGGAAGCTGAAGTTATTTCAGTTTTTTATACGACCGATGCGACAGGGACAGTCAAGCGATATACTAAAGCAAGGAAAATCAAATATTCAGGCACAGAAATGGCGGTGTCTGTTTATGAATTCGACTTAAAAAAGATATCTGATAGTATTTTTAGTGAGTTTACTGAAGCAGTAGTAAGGAAAACAGCGAGACCAAACCCTTTGGTTCAAGTGATAACTATGCCTAAAGAAGAAGATGAAGAAGGAGAGAAGGCAGAGGAAATAAAAGAAATCAACTTTCCGACGCCTGATGATGGCATCCCTTTTTAAGGGACTTGACAAAATGGAAAAGTCAAGTTATATTTTAAGCAAAAACAAAAATCAAAAGGAGGTGGAGCCATGGACGAGCTCTTTAAAAAACAACAAGAGCCCATTCAAAATCAAAATGGTCAGAACGGGCAAGAGGTAGTTGATACTCAAATTATCACCAACGGAGACCCCGTTGTGGAAGCTCTCTCAGGATTGCCTTCTGTCGTTGAAGAGAAGGACTATTTTGTCGAGGAAGTGGAGAAGGCAGAAAAGCGCCTCGAAGCGCTCGCCAAACAGAGAATGCTCATTTTAAAATTAACAAGACCTTATGATTGGGTTAATTTTGGAGGGCGTGCTTACCTTTCAGCTTATGGTGCAGAAAGGTTAATGCTTCTGTTTAATATCTCCTACAAGATAGGCGAGCCTGAGATTAAATACGACCAAGATGGGCATTTTACGGTTATCTTTAGAGGAACTTTCACTTGGGGAGATAAAACCATAGAGGAAATTGGCATTAGGTCATCAAGAGACCCATTTTTCAGTAGAGCTAAAGGACAAGACATTCCTCCGCATCAAATCAGGCTCTCGGATGTTATCAAATCTGCAAGATCAAACTTAATCGCAAGAGGCGTTTCTACTTTATTAGGATTGCGTGGGCTAAATATTCAAGATGTGGTAAAAATGGTAGGGAAGATAGACCAACAAGTTGAATTTAAATCAAAGGAAGTAAAGAACAGTTAATAAAAAAATAAAAGGAGGTGCGCATATGGCATTCATAATAATTGGTGAAGATGGCGATATTCTTAGACAAGAGGATATCGTCGCAGTCACATTTGGAAACAGGAAGAAACATCCAAATGAAGCAGATGTAAGATTTTGGTTTAAAGCGGGTTTTTATCTTGACTATACCGATGTTTCCGATGAGGAAAAAGAACAAATAAGGAAAATTTTTGAAGAGCAAACAGGAACTATCAAGATAGCTGGAAGAAGAAAAAAGGGCTAAAAAAATAAAAGGAGGGTAAAAATGATAGTAGAAAAAATAAAGGAAAAATATCAGCCAATTCAATTTCCTGTGAATAGTAACAGATGTTCTTCTTTGGGTCATCCGTGTCTTAGATATTTAGTTTTTGAGCGGTTGCATTGGGATCAGAAAGCGCCTCTTCCTGCCTCTGTTTTAATGAAAATGGAAATGGGTAAGCTCATTGAGAAACAGACCATTATAGATTTACTTCAGGCAGGGTTTGAGGTTATTCATCAACAGGTTCCTTATTTCCTTCGGGATTACCAAATTAGCGGGAAAATTGATGGAAAAATCTTAAGTAATGGAAAGGTACATGCTATTGAGATTAAGTCAATGGAAAGTTGGAACCTTAAGAAATTTAACAAAGCAGAAGACTTCTTAGAAGCGGATAAGTTTTATTACAGAGGGTATTACCATCAGCTTAATTTATACCTTTATATGATGCGAGAACAAGGTGAGAAAATAGAGAGTGGTATTTTCATTCTAAGAGGCTTTGATGGTTCTTGGAAAGAAATTCATATGTCTTTAGACGAAGAGCGGGCTTTAGAGATTTTAGAGAAAGCTAAAAAAATTAATGAACATGTTGAAAAAAGAACTTATCCTGAGCCTCTATGGAAAGTTAATACTGATGAGCTCTCCATTTGCCTTATTTGTCCATATAAGCACATGTGCTTAACTGAAATGAAAGGGGCTGAAAAAATTATCTTTCGTGAAGATAATGAACTTCTTATGATGTTAAAAGAAAGAACTGAGCTTGAAGAGTATGCTAAGCGGTATGAAGAATTGACTGAAAAAATTAAAGAAGCTTTTGCTATCCCTAAAGACTTGCAAGTAGAAATGTTGGAAAGAAAAGAAACAGAGAAGTTTTATGTAGTCGATAAATTTGTTATTAAACAGAAGCTCTACTGGCAAACTGAATATCAAGTGCCAAAAGAAATTAAACAGCAATATGCTGTTAAAGCGCCAAGATGTAGAATAACGATAGAAACAGTATAATGGGGAAAAAGTGGAAATTAGGTAATCAGTTTTTAAGTGCTTTTCATGATGTAGTCTATACGGCTATAACTTTGACTTTCATTGAACATACTAAAAATAAAAAGACCTTTGAAGAGGTTTGGCAAACTATCATGCGGGAATTTGACATCAATCTTGTTGATTTTAAAAACCTAAAAGAGGTCTTGAAGGCGGAGGCGACTTTCTTCAGAAAGCTCAAGTCCAAATATGCTAAGATGTTTATTCCTCCCTCCCTTCAAGACCTCGCTTGTGAAGTCAGAGTGCTCTATCTTTACTTTCTTTTGAAGTTCCCAAAAGAGATGGCGAGGCGATGGGCTGTTTTATATGGTCTCCTTCAACCTGGATTTTTAGGCAATCCTTTACCTGTTGCACTTTTAACGCTAACTGACGCAATCTGCGTTAGAGGAGTAAAACGCTACTTTACACAAGATAGACTTGAGAAAGCTTATGAACGCTTAAGAAATAAAGGCATCCTCAGAG
>JAEMPV010000128.1 GCA_022759145.1 Caldisericum sp. | reverse complement strand
AAATGCTTAAATACTACAACGATTATAAAGAGCAATCAAAGAAATTTGCACGAAAGATGACAAACCCAGGATATGCTTATATGGATAGCAAGCAGTTTGAAAAGAGGTTAAAATCCTGAACCTTTGGATATATTGCAAACGAATACATTTGATTGAAGGAAAAAGAAAAAATATAGGACGGGGAGCAACCCCGCCCCGGTGGAGCATATTTAAAGCAAGCGCTTACTCTATTATATCATATCCATAAAAAAAAGGAAGGAGCGGGAAAACCCCGCCCCCGATGACAGAAATTTTAAAGCGCTTGCTTAAAGCATTCTAAGGAATCTCTAATTCTAAATCCTCAATTTTCTCTTCTAAATCCTCAATTTTCTTCTCTAATTTCTCAATTTTTCTTCTCAATTCTACAATTGAGATCGCAAACATGTTAAGAACATCAATCAATTCTTCTGGAATGTTTACATCTCTTAAATCGTCCCAATCTCTGTCAAATTCATAATCATCAAATGAGTATTTTTCTTTACTCATCTTGTGCCTCCGATGCTTGACGAACCACACGGACAAGCAATGCTTCCTCAGGAACGCCAACCTTAGGAGCAAGCCTTACTAATCTTTTGAAATTTCTTATTTGCTCCTCAGTACTACTTGACTCATTGTACTTCTTAACTGCCTTGTACCATTCTTTCAAATACTTTTGCTCTTGCTTCATGCTCCACCTCCTAATTTTAAAATTTTGCTTTACCTCCAAATTTCTTTGGAGTTACTACATTATACAGCTTTTTTTTCGCAATCTAAGAGCGTAAAAGAATAGGATACGTCCACCCTCACCCCCAAGCCCCCTTACCCCTCCAGAACGTTAGGAGGGGATAGGGGGATGTAAGAAATTTCAATTAGAGGAAAGAATTTAAAAGGCCTTTTAACCCCCTTGGGGGGGCTGTGTTTCTAAAAGAACTCAGAGACTACAGAATTGTGATGCAACAGAATGAGACAGAGTGAAACAGAATGAGACACGGAATTTCAATGTAATACAAATGAAATGAATTGAAAAAAGTGTATTGAAATTTAAATTTTCATACAGAATTTGTAAGAAAAGTGAGGTTTTGCTCCAGAAATAGAAGGTATTTTGAGCCTAAAAGTGTATTATTTCTTTTAAAGATTTCATACAAATCTTGCTTATAAAATTTGGGAAAAGTGGCTTGAGAAGCTACTTGACAGGAAATAAAAACTGAGTATAATGTGATTGCAAACGTATACATTTGAGGAGGTGAGTAAATGAAAAACAAATGCGTAATTTGTGGATTAGAGCAAGAGCTGGAAAGAGAGGGACATGTAATTGACGGAACTTGGGAAGAGGATGCGCTTATACCAAAAGAGTATTGGGGAAAGTGGGTTTGCAGTCTTAGTTGCTATAAAAGGCTTCTTGATAGGGTTAAAGGAAAAGAGTTTGATGACAACGCAGTGATAGAAATTGCACAGGATATTGTAAACAATACTAAGGGTATAACTTTCTTTGATGTGAATTTGATAGACAGAGAATCATTTTTGAATGCTCTTGAAACTATGTCAATGATTTTCAATGTTGGAAGAACGCAGGACTTTGTTTTTGAAAGAGGTGGAACATTGTTTTACTTTGGAAAATTAGGGGTAGACATACTAATCATAAAAATGGTTGTTGATGGAGATACAGACGAGGCAATAAAGAAAATTGTTGACGCAGTTAAGAAGAAAGATCCAATTGGAAGGTAAATAGGAGGTGAGAAATGAAAAAAATTGAATTTAGTGAGAAAGAAAAAGAGGCATTTCAGAAAGTTTTAAAAGATTTGGAAGTAATTCCAAATATCAATTTGATACAATTGCAAACCTTAGATAAAGAAAAACTTTTTGAAGGTTTTGATGAATTAAAAGTGTGCCTTTCAAAACAGAACGAAATGGAGCGAATGTGTGTTACAGGTGGAATTGTTGCAGGTGGAGCAGGACATATATATTTCTTTGCAAATCCAGATAGATTTAAAGATTTTGTTTTTCTGATACAAGTAGACTTTACAGACATGGATCCGAAAGAGGTTGCCCGCCTTGTAATGTTTAGATTAGTTTCAAGGTTAAAGGAGCTGGAAAAAGAAAATGAAAAGTAAAGTTATATACCTTTACAACGCTATTTTTCAAAGAACCTTCATTTTATCGTAAAATCTGTATGGAATTCCATACAGATTTGATAACAATTTCGGAGGTGGATAATGAAAAAGCGTAAAAAGGAAAACTTGACACCTGAGGAGCTGATAAAACGGCAGAAAAATACAGAGTATAGCAGAAGGTGGAGGCAAAAGCACCCAGAGAAGGCGAGGGAAACATGGAGAAGGAGCAAGCAAAAGCACAAGAAAGTACTTACTCCATTTCAGAAGTTTTTGAAAAAACTTTTGAGAATTTAGGAAGTGAAAGATGAAAATAAAAGATTTTCTAAATTCTTTCATACCCCCCATGGGGGGGGCTGTGATACTTATAAGACAACTCAAATTTGATAAGGAGGTGAGAAGATGGAAAGGAAAATGAGATTAGAGGAAGAAAAGAAAGATACAGGTTTGTTGTTTTTGAGGATGAAACCCATTTTATGGAGCGATTGGAATATGTATGGAGATCACCTGTTTAGGAGCATTGCATCTTTTGCGCTTACACCTTACACAAGCACCGCCGAAGGGCTTTTTGCATACATAGAGAATGAAAAGAAAAAGAGAATTGAGATGCACGTACAAAGTAAAGTAATGAAGGCCATGCTTCTTAGTAGGGTAAAGAGAGGCTTTAGGAAAAGTTATAGTAGGCTTGTTTATACAGGCATTGTATGGTTTTCAGATGCGCTAGAAGGAAAGCTTAGAGATCTCAAAAAAGATGAAATACAGGAAATATTTTTGAGGGCAACGAAAAAAATTGCAGATTGGAAAAATACAGTACCATACGCAACGGAATTGCACGATGTAGGCGATTGGGTAATGAGTAATGAATTGCATGAGTACATACTTGGTGAAAACGCATCGCAAGTGAAAGGAATGCATTTTCATTTTTCAATTATTGGATATGCATTGAAGGTTGACGACATTTGGATACCTCCAATTTCTGTAAATCCATACGATTTAAGAGAGATGCGAAGAATTTTCGTAAGGGAACTTAGAGAGCATGGAATAAAGGCAAGAGATAGTGGAGATGTTGCTTTGGAAGAGCCAGGAGTCAAAATACCTGAATACATAGAAGAAGTGAAAGAAGAGCATCAGGAGAAGGAGAAAAAGAGAATCAGATATTGGTTAGGAGTAAGAGAAATGAAGGAAGGAATGGATGAAGAAATGGAGGGAGAAAAAGATGAATACTGATCTCTTGATGAGGTATCTTTTTCAGGGGCAAGTAAAAGAGATAGAAATTTGGAGCATAAATTTGGAGAAAAAAGAGGCTATGAGGTTGCAAACGATACACGATATTTCAGAGCTCAACGAAAAGAAGATAAAGGCCTTTTGTTGTGTTAAAAAAGAGAATATTTATTTCAAGCCTATATCAGACAAACAGGCGGTATTGTTTCTTGATGATGTACCAGAAAAGAGCCTAAATGAACTGCCTTCAAATACCATTTTGGTGCAGACAAGCGAGCAGAAGTACCAAGCGCATATCTTTTTGCAAAAGGTTAAGAGCCTTGAGGAGAGGACGAGACTCCAAAGACTTTTGCAGGAGTACTTTGGGAGCGATCCTGCAAGCACAGACGGAAACCACGCAAGACGATTGCCAGATACGATAAATTGGAAGTACCAGAACAAGCCTATTGTGAAAGTTATAAAGGAAGTGAAGGAAGGCAAGACGCCAGAGCAACTTATTGCAGAATTGGAGCGAGAGCAGAGAAAAGAACAGGAGAAAGAGCAGGAAAGGCAGGAGCAGGAGAGGAAGGCGAAAGTCCAGAGTAATGGTAATGAGAAAAATTGGTGGTATTTCTATGAGTTAAAAAAGGACGAGAATGGGAAAGCAGACCTTTCACGAGTGGACTTTGCATATACGGCATATTTGTATAAGAAAGGCTTGACTAAGAGAGAAATTGAAGAGAGACTGAAAGCGGAAAGCAAGGACATAAAGGAACGCAAGAAAGGACACCTTGAAGACTACCTTGACAGGACTTATAGAAAAGCCCTCATATTTGTAAAAAGATGGGAGAAGGAAGGAAAATTCTAAATCTTTGGAGTATATGGCAAACGAATACATTTGATTGATGGAAAAAGAAAGCGGGAGCTTTTGAAAGCCCCCGAGATAAAAGAGAGTGAGAGACAGGAGAACGATAATATTATATCAGTCTTTTGCTGTATCTAGTGATTTTGCTGAATGTTTTTCTTTTAAATATTGCTCTATCTTTGCAGGGACAAATCCCTTCTCCTTTACGGCTTTCTCTATGGCCTCTCTTACATCTTCATACGGGTACTGATCCAAATGTCCTTGTATAAGTGTTGCAACGAGGCTTGTTTGATACCTCTCTGGAAGTAATGCTGTAAGCTCTTTTGCTTCAGGGGAGATATCAGTAATAGTTTCATCAAGTTTTTTCAAATACCAGTCTTTTAGTTCAAGTTCAAATCTTACACCTACAATCTTATCTCTTACACCTCTTATGAGTTTGTAAGACACGGTAAATGGGACATATTTATTGCTATTCAGTTCTTCTACAGGCCTTTTAAAAATAGTTTCTATGAGTTCATATGTATGGTAGCTCTTATGCTCTGCACCTATGAGCTTTTTGTAAGTTTCAATATCCATTTCAGGTACTTTTGGGCTGTTAATGTAATCCATAAGAATTTCATACAATGCTAATGTATATTTTGAGCGGAAAAACTTTGTTGCTAAAAGTCCGAATGTTGCATACATTTTATGCTCTAAAATACGATCTTTGATCTGGAAAGGTAATTGATAAGTTATAGTGCCATGATTATACTCAAATGAGGAAAGGAGAGGAAAAGCACCTGTGATCCAAGTCTTATCTTTGCCTAATAGATTGTATTCTATGATAATTTTTTCAAGTTTCTTAAGTTCATTTTTCAAATATAGGTAGTGTTGTTTTCCTATTTCATAGTACTCCAATATGGTAGACGCTGGAATGGTAAAGCGATCAAGGTTAGGGTTCTTTTTCATTTGCTCCGCTGCGTTCAGTAAGAGCATATTAAATGCCTTCTCTTGTGTTAGAGTTAGTTGCTCTCTTGAGGATTCAATGAGAGCGCTCTCTTTTTTCAGGACAATCTTGTCTTCGTTTTTCTTTTTTCCCATAATACCACCTCCTAGCTACAATTATAACACATTACAACAATTTGTCAATAGTATGTTATTGTTTAGTATCATAAATCTTGTTAGGTTAGTATCATAAATCTTGTTAGGTCAGTATCATAAATCTTGTTAGGTAGTATCATAAATCTTGTTAGGTGATGCCAGAGAATTTAGGAAAAGACAAGTCTCTTGAAAACCTAAAATATATCTAAAAAAGAAAGATTGAAAAAGAGAATTATTTAAAAAGAGAAAACGGAATTAAGC
>JAEMPV010000127.1 GCA_022759145.1 Caldisericum sp. | reverse complement strand
TTCAATTTTCCATGGATGGATACGAAGATAAGACGCTCGATAACATAGACATAGAAGAGGATACGAAGGTTATCTCAGCAAACCTTAGAAAAGTCCCGGAGGAAGAGATTGAGATGATGGAGTATGGTCCTACCGGTGGTCCAATTATGTTTCATTCAGGTCCTAACTTTGACTCTTGCATAAGAGGTGTCCCTGCATATTCCAATATTTTTTATGGCGAAACACTTACAGTAGAAGGTGTAACTGTCCTTGATGAGTTCGATATAGTATTTCCAAGTGGTAAAAAGGTTCATTTTGATACGGAAAAAGTTTCAGATAAAGTTAGAAAATTTTCGAAGGTTGTTACTTTTGATGAATTGGGTAGTTACAAGATTGTTGCAAATGGAGAAACAAAATACGGATTTGAGGTTGATTACAAGCCTACACTTCTTCCTCCAACTCCAAAACTCACAGATATGTTTTTGACCCATTGCAAAGACCAATTTAAAAATGCAATTGCAGTGCCTGTTGGTGGTGAAGTTGAGGCAAAAGTCCTTATAACTAACGCAGATGGAAAACCAATTCCAAATGCCTCTCTTGGTGTTTACGGATTAAAAACCGACAAAAATGGTATTGTGACTTTCAAGGTAAAAGTTGAAAGGGTAGATACACATTCTTACAAAACCTATGTAAATGGACAGGAAGTGCAATTCTATGGTGGGTTAATGATTTACGGGGATATATATGTATGGGGATATGATTATGCAAAATACTCGAAAGATGGAAAACTCATTTCCTATACACCTCAAAGTAAATCACAAGAACTATATCCTAATTTTGTAGATCAACTTCCCGTTGTAAGCGATGGCAATAGCACTTATGTTCAACTTGATGCACTTAATATGAGGCTAAATGAAATTTACAGAGGAACAGGTATAGATAACGACATCATCCTTCCTCATCCAGAAGACCCATCCGTTATCTACACAAAAGGATTTGTTTCAAAAGATGGAGGCAAACACTTTGAGAAAATGAGCGAAACTCTTGATGCAATTGCATTAAATTCCAAAAATCCTAATGAAGTTTTCGGATATGTTCTAAAAGATAAAACAGGATATATTCTTAGGTCTGAGGACTTTGGGCAGCACTTTGAATTTACTAAAATTGAAAATGTCAATTTTTCACATTACTTTGTTTCGAATTTATTTATCGACCAGGATAACCCGCAAAAAGTTTATCTTGTAACACAGAGGGGATTGTATGTATCAGACAATGGAGGAAAAGACTTTTCGCTTTTATACACAGACCTGGGTCAAATAACATCGATCGCCATAAACCCGGCTAACTCCAATATTGTACTGCTTGTAGGTGTAATGGGTATTGTAAAATCTTCTGACGGCGGAAAAACCTGGAAGATTGTAAAGAAAAACGATAACGAAAACCTTCAATATGTTAACTATTTTTCTTTTGCCGATCCTCAAAAACCGAAGGAAGTATTTGCAGCAATTCGGGGCGAAGAACTCATTGCATCTTACGATGAAGGAGAGACCTGGAAACCGTTTTGTCATTGCACTTATGATGCCGTAGGAAGAAAAAATGTTGATATAAAACCATTTAAGGATACCTATAAAATTTGCACCGTATCATCTAATAATGTATATGTGTCTAACGATGGAGGGAAGACATTTACATCACTCGATTTTCCTGTGAAAGGAGATGTATTTGTAAACATTGGTGCAGATGGAAGGCTATACATATTAATCGATGGGATACCATTTGTAGAAAATGAGGATGGAACAATTTTGCCTCTCGACGGTAAAACATTCCTTGCAGGTGGTCCAAATTGGAAAATAATAAACAAAAAATTTTATATCGAGGTAAAGGATGTTAAAGGCGAGCAACTACGCATAAAGGAAACAAACGACGGCATTGTAATATACAGAATGTGCGATATGCTGATGTATTAAGAGGCGGGTATGAGTAAAAAAGTTTTATTGTGGGTTGTAGTGGGAGTTATTGCTATAGGACTTATTGCAGGTGGCTTTATTTTGGCCCAACGGTTAAAAAATGGACTATCAAAGTATGATAAGGAGGAAATTGCAAGCGTTGTTGAGAACTTCGGAAAGGCGCTTGTAAAGGTGGATAAGGTAGCACCTGAGGAAGAAATTGCAAAAAGTATTAATACATACTACACACCATTTTTAACACCCGGCTTGCTTTCAGAGTGGATATTTAATCCTGAAAAGGCGCTGGGTAGGATAGGGGCAAGTTCTTTGCCTGATAGAATTGAAATACTTTCAATTGAAAGGATTGATATTTCACAGAAAAATAACGTCCAACAAAAAAATTTAGGAGTAACAATCGGTTTTGGGCAAGATGAAAATGAGGAGGCTACAGCAAAAGTTAAAGGCTATTTAACTTTTGCTAAAAGCAATGCAAATGAAATAGATAAAAAGGTTCCTATCGTATTGATCGTAAAGCAAGACTGCCATTCACACAAATGGCTTATTGACAAAGTATATATCAATAAGTTTGCTTTTTACGATGGAAAATTGCTTACTAAAACCCTGAAAGATGCATTCAAAGGAATGTATTATATTGGGGAAAGATACGATCCATGTGCTGAAAGAGAAGTCTATTTTACAGCAGGAACAAATCCCATAGAAGGTGCAGTTGTAGATATGGGCACAGGTGGTGCATATACAGAATACTACACAATTTGCATTGATAAGAATGGAAAACTCGAGGTTGTAAATTTTAAGGATAAGGATGGACATATCAGACCGCTATTTTTTGAGGAAGGCGCTTCTGTTAAACACGAGGCAAGACTGAATCTTGATGAAGAAAATTCAAACCTTGTCGTGTATCAGTCAATTGTCAATAGAGATGATTCAGGAAAAGTAAGCGGTTTCGAGATAGAAGCGTACCTATGGAACAACGAAACACATATTTTCGAATATAGCGAAACCCTTTCGGAGAAATTTAAAAAAGAATTGGAAGAAAAATATGCACCTGAAATAGTAAGCCTCTCATCGCTAAAATTTAAGGAGATAAAAGCAGACTTTCCTGCAATTTCCGCTATTGCAATAAATGGAAATGAGATTGCATTCTCCTCTGGAAAAGACAAAAATCGTATTAACGAAGCCTCAGGCACAATTAACCACATAGAAGTTTTCGACATAAATAAAGGTAAGTTTACAAACTCGGCAACCTTAAATAAAAGTTGGGCAAATATCGACAAAATCAAAATGAACGATAACTGGATTCTTTTTAGAGTCGTTGAAAATGGTTTTGGTGCACAGACTGAGTGCTTCGCCATCAACAGAAAAACAAACGAGATAAAACCAGTTGTAACTACCGAATTTTATGGAAAGTATGTGAGTGTTAAAGATATAGCGCTTGTTGGAGACAATGCTTTTGTATGGATTGATTATTACGAAATGAAAGGCACTCCGGAACAAATATTTATTTTAGGTGAAAAAGAAGGAGAAAGTGTTGCCAACATATACCTACCGAATGGTTCCTCAGATAATCCATTTAATTCAAAAGGAGCAGGGATAGATTACTCAGTTACTTCCTCCAAAATCGGTCTAAATTCTTTTAAAAATGAGACATACAATTCGTCTAATTATACCGTGATAACAAATTTTCAAAGCACAAACGATTGTATTGCCGTAACTTCCGATGTAAACAATAATAAAAAGCAACCGCAAGGGGTTAAGTTTGGAAATTCATTCTCAGCCTTCGTAAGCCCATTTAACAATTATATGTTTTTTGGTTCAATTGTAAGAAACCATTTTATCATTGCTCAAGACAAAAATATTATCTTTGAGTATAGAGGAAAGATTGCAAAAGCACCTTTTGAATCGTTAGATGGAGAAAAAATGAAAGTCAATTTTCTTCCTTACTCAACATATATCAATCCGTATCTTACGGATACGGTTGCTTCGGATGACTACATTGTTTCACTATACAATGACGATAAAAATGTTACCGATACTTACTCCAATGGGAAATCTTACACATCTTCCCTAAAGATTATTGCTGTATATAACTTGAAAACATACAAGACAAAAATTATTAAAGGCGTTTATGCAACAGAAGTAAGAGTTGATGGCGATATATTATACTTTGCAAACCATAAGGAAGACAACACGCCCGATTCAATAATTTACCTTAATCTGAAGGAGAATGGTTTTTAGGAGGAGGTTAAAAATGAAAAAATTAGCAGTTTTAAGTGCTTTGGTGGTATTCTTCTTTACCACTTTTTCATTACCAGTTGGTAGAGCACCTGTTAATGCAGATGCTGGGCCTGTTCACTTATTTGGAGTAAACATTACGCCGTATGAGGAGAACAACATAAGACTCGAAAAAGAAAATCTATTTATTGAATTAAAAAGTTCTGATGATGTATATGTGGATGCAAAATTTGTATTCATAAACGAAGGCGATAAGATTTCTCTTAAAATGGGGTTTCCTTTTGGCATCAGCAGAGATAAAGGCAATGTGATTTTTCCAAAAGATATTAATGTAAAAATTGATGGGAAATCCGTGGAAACAAATTACATAACAACCGAGACAAGCAATTATGACCCGTGGGTATACTTCGATACATCATTCAATAAGGGAGAGACAAAAACTGTCGAGGTATCCTACAGGGCAGTTCCTCTGGGTGGATACTTCTCATATATCCTCAATACGGGGGCGTTGTGGAAAGGTCCTATAGGCACTCTATATATCGATATAAAGTTTCCGATAACTCCAGCATATCCGTATCTTTTGAATTTAAAACCACAGGGCTATACGATACAGGGAAATGAAGCAATCTATCACCTTACAAACTTTGAACCTAAAGAGGATATCGAAATAGAGTTTATTCCTGAAGACTTCTTCAATAAAATTAAGCCACTAAAAGACAAAGCAGAGAAAACACATTCTGCAGGTGATTGGTTTAATTATGCTCTATCCCTTCTTCCTCAAAATCCATTTATGCCATATGAATCTTTAAGAGATGGAGGATTTGTTGGAGGCTATGTAGATGATGCATTCGAAAATTATGTGTTAAGCGTTGTGAAGATGGCAAAGGGGTTGCAAAAAGAAGGTAGCCCTGAATACAAAATTCTTGAGGCAATTGAAAGAGCAAGAACTGATAATTTTTCACAGTTTGAATTAGGGCTTGATGTATTCAATATAGGTGAAGACAGAAATGTGACAATCGATAGTATTCTTTCTCTTTTTGAGGGTGATGTGGATACTCCTCATAATAAAATCGAAGGAAAGATGATTGCGTACATCTTAGAATATAAAGTACTTGCATCGCTTGAAGAATATAACTCAATTCAAGCACTCTCTTTTTTGCACAAACTCCTACAATTAACAGATAAGTATTTCGATAAGAATGATTATATCTCAGTGCCTTATTCTTCTTTTGCAGGGATGATGGCTGCTCAAAAACTTGACACTGGTGCACCTTTCTTTATGGAATGTTTTATTCCGCAGGTTAAAATAGAAGGAGCGAAAATTTACATTTCATATATCCTTCCTTTTTCTATGCAAAATGCATTAAGAAATCCCTACAATAATGGCATTGAAGTAGCAAGCGACAATATAAAACCCTATTTTGAAAAAACCTCACCCTATGCCTATACAGTGAGCGTAGATTTCTCTTCTCAAAATGGTTTGAGTAATTTTGATAACGCAAGAAAATTAGCAATAGGGAGTATAAAAGAGACGAGTAACAGAGAAGGTGATAACTTCGCCTATAAATTCATTAACATTTACTTTGAGGACATCTTAAACAATCTCACCGTTGAGAATGGGCATATTGTCCCTGTTAAAACTTCTCTTGATTGCACGCAAAAAATACAGGATGCCCTGAAAAAAGTGGAGGATGAATCAAAAACTCTACAAACTTATAAAAGCAAAGTTTCCGATACTAATTTTGAGGGAATGTTTATTGACCCATCTTTAGTCATTCTTGATTACAATAGGGACTTTCTTAATGACGCACTCAAAATGCCAAAAATCGAATTCAGTTCGGTATCCTCTACCCAAAATAACTCCACTCAAAGCAAAAATTATACTGTAATTATCCTTTCGATTGCTATTGTTTTACTTCTCATATCCCTTATCTTTGCGATTTTAAAAATAAATAGAATGAAGAAATCTCCCGATGATTCTCCCGACGACTTAAAGAAGTAAATATGAGCAAAAAGATTTTATTGTGGGTTGTAATTGGGATTATTGCTATAGGGGGTATCATTTTAGCGTCCCTTTCTTGTATGAGGTTTGAAACTGTTCCGACAGTAGATCTCTCATCGCTAAAATTTAAGGAGATAAAAGATGATTTCGACTTAGTTTTAGAAGCTATTCCATACAAAGGAACTGTCGCCTTTACCTTCGATAAAGATACAAGGACAAATACCAAAGCTAGAAGGAATTACATCGGTATTTATAATGTGGAAACAGGTAAAATAGACACAATGAAGATTACAGACGAGTTTCTTGATTATTCTTTCATTAATATAGACGATAACTGGATTCTTCATATAATGCCTGACAGTCAACCTTATGAATGCATTGCTATCAATAGGGAGACTAATAAAATCGAATATTTGGTTCCAAAAGACTTCCTTGGAAATTATGTTATTGTAAGAGAGACTGGATTACTGAAAGACGATGCATTTGTTGTAATGGCCGTTTATGAAAAAAGAGGAACATTTAAAGATTCTACTGTAATGTCCGTGAGTCTTGGCGATAGAGTTATAAAAATAAATCTAAAGACTAAAAGTATGGAAACAATTTTTGATGGCGTAGCAGAAAAAGAGGGTGTCTTTTCTTTTGAGGAAATTAAAGATGGTGTTGCCTTTTTAACATGGCCACAGGCAGGACAAGAGGGAAAAGGAAGAAGTTTTTATGTCTACAAAAACGGTGTTCTAACGAGGATAAACTCGCATTTTATTCAGAACGCTGAATATTTCAAAGGATGTAAAGATGACGATACCATCATTTATAGCATTGATAACCTAAAAGAAGTGTACGCTCATATTTCTAATCTTGATAGAAACGCTACTGCATTTAAAAACCTTCGTCAAATCGATTGCTGTTCTAAAGACTACTTTGTAGCAGTAGAAGTTGGGACAACAATGGACAGGGTAACAAATAAACCGGTAGGTTCTTATTCAAAAATCCACATTCTCAACAGGAAAACTAATAAAAGAAGTATTATAGAACTCAATTGTATTGTTTCAGACATTTCGATCTACGGAGATGAGCTTTGCTTTGTAAAACTAAGCGAAGAAGCGGGTATCTTTAGAGACTCTATTATTTACCTTAATCTGAAGGAGAATAGTTTTTAGGAGGCTGGTATGAAGCGAAAGTTAATTATTGCGATTGTGGTAGTTTTTGTGGTAATCGCAATTTTTGTTGGATTTAACTTCTTTAGATTTCGTGGTGTGAGTTCTGCAGAAAAGCAAAGAGCATTTTCAGTTGCAACGTCGTTTGGCGAAGAATTACAGGAACTATCCAAAAATGGCTCTATATCAATAGATTCTAAAACAATTAGGGAAAAATTTGGTCTGCTTCTCACCCAAAGATTACTCATCGAATGGATGGATGATCCAAAAGATTTAGTTGCATTGATTAATTCCACTTATTCTCCCTCAAAAATAGAAATTTCTTCCCTCGAGAAAATTGATACATCTACGATAAAATTAAAAGGAAAAATCCTGTGGGTTAATAAGACAAACAATCACCTGATAAAAAAAGAACCTGTCGTTATGCTTCTTAAAAGAAAAGACCCTGAAGAGCAATACTCCTTAGTCATTGACAAAATATGGCACAATGAATATGCATTTTATGATGGAAAAGCACTTTTAAAAATCCTCGAAGACGCCTTCCCTGAAATGAAGGACATAGGAAAGTATGGTTTGCCGTATGTGGAAGAAACGGCAGAACTTACAATGGATGGAACTAAAGAAGCGATTGTCAACATGCAAACAGGAGACAAATTTACAAATTATTATACGGTATGTATATTTGACAAAGGGCGTCTTAAGGTTGCACCATTTAAAAATATTTATGGTGTTATACAGCCGCAATATTTTAGAAGAAGCGTAACTCTTGAGGATATTGAGGATCATAATATTTACCCGCATCGCAAGGTTACTTTCGATTTTGATTACAAGACATATCCATTCATATACGAGTATGAAGTTACAAAGGACGATGTCGGAAGGTTTGTTGAGTTTGATGTTTTTGCGTATCCGTGGGACGGAAAAGAATTTGCGTATAACGATATTTATTCAAATAAAATCAAAAGAGACCCTCCAAAAAATCTTACCAGGCTATTTACAAGCCCGAATGTTGTAGAAGCATCAAAAGTTAAGTCAAAAGAGATAAAAGGAAACTTCAATTTTATAAGCGAAATATATGCCTATAGAGACGAAATTGCATTTATTTCAGGAGAGGACAATTTCGACCAAAGGCACATCACAGTATATGATACGAACAAAGGGAAAATTGAATATACATATGAAGAAAGTAAAGGAAATGTTATAAGTTCAATTCAGATGAATGACGACTGGATTGCATTTCTTACGGGGAAATCAGACATTTACTCAATGACAGGAACCCCTGCATATGTAAAGGCAATAGAAAGGAAAACACAAAAAAGTATAACCTTAGATTTTGAAACCAGTGATTCACTAATACTTAGTGGAGACTCAATTTATACAATCAAAAGAGAAAGTTTAGGCGATAAAATTTTAGAAGCAAATCTCAAAAACAGGAACACAACTGTAGTATACGACGGCATTCAAAAAATAAATAACATACTCTTATATAAGCCGCCCGAAAAGAAAAATTATCCGCAAGGGACAGGATCCATATCGCAAATTTGCAAAACAAAGGATTTTATTTTGTCTTTTATAACTGAAACTATAAAAGAAAACAATTCTAATAAAATTGAGCATTTGTTGTGGATGAAAACTCTCAGAGAGCCGACAATTATATCGTTAGAAAAATTAGATTTCCCCCAACTTACAAACCTCACCTGTACAGAAGATAATAATATTATTTTTAGCCTTTTCGGAAAAACACTCATATCGCCTTTATTTGCCTATGATCATTTCGATATATTAAAGGATATTGAATACAGTTATCCCTATATTGATATTAAAGCATCAAATGATTACATAGTGTCGATTGACTCTACTGGAAATATTTTTGTGTTAAACAGAGATACAAACAAGTTGTCCGTAATTGCGAATGCCTATGCTAAATCTATATCTCTTTATGAGTCTAAACTTTATTATGTAAGAAATACTTATTCGGGTAATAACTCAATCATTTTTGTGGATTTGAAGGATAATGGCTTTTAGGAGGTGGGTATGAAGCGATTTTTGATTGTATTGCTGGCTGTTTTGTTTACATTAAGTGCTTCTGGGTGCAACAAAAAGTCAGAAAATGTTGTAAATGAATTTGGAACGCTTTGGATTGAAACTACTCCAGAAGGTGCAGATGTGAGTATAGATGGCAAAAGTATGGGCTCAACGCCTTTAAGCAATCTTACAATTCCATATGGAAAACATAGAATAACAATAACAAAGTACGGATACAAAGATTTGAATAAAGATGTAGATATTGATGATTCAAACAAATCCGTAAAACTTTCGTTTATCCTGGAAAAAGACACTGATTTTGCGAATGTGATCATAAAAACAAACGGTTCGCTTCTAATTGTTGTAGACAAACACTTAACATGGAAAATGACAAATCAACCACTCACTATTAAGAAAGGCATGCACGAGATACAACTCGTCGGAGGAGAAAATAGAGACTATTCTCTCATTGGAACTTTTGATATAAAAGATGACATCGTCCTTACTGAAAATAATTTTAAGAAAGAAAATCTGCAAATACCAAACGGACAACTCTTTTATTCAGTGCAGTTTATTGGACCACCTATTATGAGATGTTGTTCATATTCCATATTTACATATTCAGATATCTATGTTAATCAAACAATTTTATTGAAAGGGCACACCAATAAGACGATAAAATCATTCTATATTGTATTTCCAAGTGGCAAAAAAATGAAAGTTGATACGGTAAAGGGCAATTGTGACGATTGCACAAATCGTTTTGAGAAGTTAGTTACCTTCGACGAGCAAGGTGTGTATAGTATTAAGGAAACAGAAGGAGAAGACCAAATTCTTGGTGAAAGTTTTGTCGTAGATTATAAACCGAAAATTATTTCCAGTGTTATAAAATTAAAAGAACTATTCCCGTATTTACAGGTACCATATGCAGACAGAGCGATTATTGCATTTGAGAACGACGAAACTATAGTTAAACTTCTTATAACAGATGCAAATGGAGTTATTATGCGTAATACAGATATAGGTGCATACGGATTAAAAACAGATAATAATGGAGTTGCAACATTTGATATTCTAATGAAACCAAACAGCGCAAGTGCTGATCCTTTCTGCTGTAGCGATGATACAATTATAAATAATAAAGTGGCTGGATTTATGATATATGGTGATATAATTGCAAGCGCTGTAAGAAGAAAAACAATAAGCAGGAAATATGCAGAAAATATAAACGGAAGCCTGTATCTTCCAAAAGATATGGTTGCTTATTCCATACCTTCATACGAAATGCCTTCAATAACTACAGTAGATGGTAAAGAATATGTGAAAATAGGACAGATTATGGATTTTCCGGAAAATTATCCTGATATTACTATAAAGGAAAACGGCAACGAAATAACAATATACACGCTTATTGGAAAGGCGCCATAGAGAGAAAATGGGCAAAATATATGTTGGGGTTGATAGCGTTGGATTGTTCGAGGTGATTCCATGAGAGGGAAGAGTATGCTAAAAAATCTTCAAAAGATCTTCACAATAACTTTTATAATTATTTCGTTAATCTTTACATCCTGCAGTTCAAACAATAAAAAAGTCGAGAATGAGTCTATCCCGGACTTTCATTTCGAAGAAGTAAAACCTTTTACACAAATTGCAAATAAATATAAAAATCCAAATTACTTGTCTTCTATCATAAGCATACTTACCGATAAGACAAACCCTAATATAATCTATGTTTTAACAGGTTTTGGGCTGTTTAAGTCAGATGATGGTGGCTTAAGCTGGAATTTATTAC
>JAEMPV010000126.1 GCA_022759145.1 Caldisericum sp. | reverse complement strand
GTCTGTTCACCTCCTCGATATAAGGAGGAGACCCCTCAGAACGGCATTTCGGGGTGACAGAGGGAACAGAGGAGACCCCTCGTCACTTCGTTCCTCGGGGTGACATAATGGGAAGGGGAAAATACCCCCTTCCCAACTAACCCCGAAAGACAAGAGCATAATAATAAAAAGTCATTTCGAACGCCTTATGTGAGAAATCTCCTCAGTTCAATCGAAAGGAGAAACTGACCCATTTCGAACCGACACAAAGTGTCGTCCCGAACGCCTTTTGTGAGGGATCCCCACCTTACCCCGGTAAGACTTTAAATTCATTCAGGGGAGTTTTGAGGGAGCGCTTTTTAACCCCCTCAACAGGTTGAGGAGGGGGCTTTTGCCTTTTCCAATGATTCACCTTCTATTAAAAAGAGCGAAAATTTGTGTATAATATAGTCTATGATGAAAGAAAAATATTATGGAGTAATTGTTGTTGGCGGTGGACATGCAGGCGTTGAGGCATCACTTGCCTCAGCGAGGATGGGCGTTCCAACTCTTATTATTACTATTGACAATGATAGTATTGGCTGGATGCCATGCAATCCTGCTATTGGTGGTCCTGGAAAGTCGCAGGTCGTAAGAGAAATCGATGCCCTTGGCGGTGCGATGGCAATGACAACCGACGAGACGCTCACACAAATTAAGATGTTAAACACATCTCGTGGTCCTGCGGTGTGGAGTTTAAGAGCACAGGCTGATAAGTGGGCATACTCAAGAAGGATGAAAGAGCGCCTCGAACACCAGCCAAATCTTCACCTTAGACAGGGGCTTGTTGAAAAATTAATCATAGAAAATGGCAGGGTAAGGGGTGTGCAGGTCGCAGATGGAAGCATCTTTTATGCTGATGCTGTAGTTCTTACAACGGGCACATATCTAAGAGGGCGTATTTATATATCCCACTGGTCGATGGAAGCAGGAAGGTGGGTTAAACCTCCATCAAATGCACTTTCAGACCAACTTAAAGAACTTGGCTTTAAGATGTCACGATTTAATACAGGCACAACACCACGAGTTGATAAAAGGTCGATAGACTTAAGCAAGTTTGAAGTCGAAACTGGAGACTTCGTGCCACTCCACTTCTCGTTCTGGAACAAGCCAAAAGTCTATGAAAACCAGATTCCTTCCTATCTTGGATGGACAAACGAGAAAACCGTTGAAGTTACAAGAAAGTATATGCACCTATCTCCATCTGTTGCAGGGATTATGGTAAGGACTGGTCCAAGAACATGCCCTTCGATGGAAGAGAAGGTAAGATGGTTCCCTGATAAAACAAGGCACCAATTTTTCCTTGAGCCAGAAGGATTTAATACAAATGAGATGTATATGCAAGGGATGTATATGTCGATGCCCTATGATATGCAACTTGAAGTTTTGAGGACGATTCCAGGGCTTGAAAATGTCGAGATAATAAGACCTGCCTATGTTATCGATTATGACTACATAGTCCCAACACAACTAAACTTGACATACGAAACAAAACTCATTGAAGGGCTTTTTATCGCAGGACAACCCAACGGGACAACTGGCTATGACGAAGCAGCAGGGCAAGGGCTTCTTGCAGGCATTAACGCAGCGCTCAAAGTTCAGGGCAAACAGCCTTTTATACTTCGAAGAAATGAAGCATATCTCGGGGTTATGACTGATGATCTCCTCACAAAAGAACTGTTTGAGCCGTACAGAATTACACCATCGCACTGCGAATACAGGCAAATTTTAAGACAGGACAACGCAGACCTAAGGCTTACAAGAAAAGGATACGAGATTGGCGTTGTTGAAGAGTGGAAATACAGGATGTTCGAAGAAAAAGAGCGAAAAATTGAAGAGGTAAGACAAATCCTTGAATCAACAACCATTTACCCAAACAAAGATAATGTAGAGAAGTTAAAAGAACTTGATGTAAAAGAAATTAGAGAGCCCTTGACACTCTTTGATCTTCTAAAAAGGCAGGACTTTACAAAGGATACTCTAAAGAAACTTGACTCAAGATTTGCAGATATTGATGATGAAGTCCTTATGGAGATAGAAATCGAAGCAAAATATGCTGGATATATCCAGCGTGAGATGAACAAGGCAAAGGAATTCTTGAGATTTGAAAACTTCGAAATTCCAGAGGATATCGATTATAATTTGGTGCCATCACTTTCAAAAGAGGCAAGGGTAAGATTTTCGGAAATAAGACCAAAGTCAATAGGACAGGCAATGAGAATAACTGGTGTAAGACCATCTGACATACAGATGCTTATTATGTATTTAAAAGAAAGGAAGGGAAATGCTAATGTATAAACTTGTATTATTGAGACACGGTGAAAGCGAATGGAACAAAGAAAACAGGTTTACCGGGTGGACTGATGTTGATTTGTCCGAAAGAGGCGTTGAAGAGGCGCATTTTGCAGCAAAACTGCTTAAGGACCAGGGCTATGTTTTTGATGTTGCCTTTACTTCGGTTTTGAAGAGGGCAATTAAAACATTGTGGATTGTGCTTGAGGATATGGACTTAATGTGGATTCCAGAGTACAAACACTGGAGACTAAACGAAAGACATTACGGTGCACTTCAAGGCTTAAACAAGGCAGAGATGGCAAAAAAATATGGAGAAGAACAGGTGCTTTTGTGGAGAAGGTCATACGATGTTCCGCCTCCACCACTTGACAAAGACGACCCTCGCAACCCTCGCTTTGACCCAAAGTATAAAGATTTGAAAGACGATGAAATTCCCCTTTCAGAATCACTTAAGGACACTTTAAATAGAGTGCTTCCCTATTACCACTCAACCATCGCACCTATGATAAAAGAAGGTAAAAGAGTGATTGTAGCAGCACATGGAAATTCATTAAGGGCACTTGTTAAGTACCTTGATAATATAAGCGATGAAGAAATTCCGCACCTCAACATCCCAACGGGTATTCCTCTTGTTTATGAACTTGACGAAAACCTTAAAGCAATAAATCATTATTACCTTGCAGACGAAAAGACTCTTCAAGAAGCAATAGAAAGAGTTAAGAATCAGATAAAAGAAGACCCAAAGTAGGGATTATTAATAATTGTATAGCATAGGAGGAGGCGTTAGAGCCTCCTTTTTTATGTTTTTTTGGTGGAGTTTTGAGGGGGACTTTTCCCTCCTCCATTGATTGTCATTCCGAGGGCTTTAGCCCGAGGAATCTCCTATTCAATCGAAAGGGGAAACTGACCCCTTTCGAACTTTCCCCAGAAAAACAAAAATCATTTTCTTGGTCGGTCATTCCGAACGAAGTGAGGAATCTCCTCCGTTGAATCGAAGGGGTTAAAAGACCCCCTTCGAGCTTCCCCCAAAGGCATAAAGTCGTTTTCGGGTAGAGTTTGAGGAGGGTCAGTTCCCCTCCCCAATTATTTTTATCTTCTTACAACAATATGAACTGCCTCGCCCAATGGTACCTTTACTGCTTCCATTACCGCTTCTGGAAGTGTTGGATGTGTGTGAATCGTATCGGCAACATCTTTAAGTGTAAGTTTATTTTTAATAGCAAGTGCAAGTTCTGCAATCATAACAGATGCTTCAGGTCCTACTATTTGAGCACCGACTATTTCTTTTGTATCACTCTTTGCAACTACTTTCACTGTTCCATCTGTTGCATTCATTGAAACTGCCTTACCATTTGCAGTAAATGGAAATTCTCCAGTAACAACATCAATGCCCTGAGCCTTTGCTTCCTCTTCTGTGAAGCCTACAGATGCAATTTCTGGAGTTGTAAATATTGCCCACGGAACAACTCTATAGTCCATCTTTGTATTATGTTCTGCAATAACTTCAGCAACAACCTCTCCCTCTTTCATTGCCTTATGTGCAAGAAGAAGCCCGCCAACGACATCACCAATTGCATAATGATGAGGGACATTTGTCTCAAGGTATTCGTTTACAACAATTCTTCCTCTGTCTGTTTGTATGCCAACTTTTTCAAGCCCAATATTGTCTGAGTTAAGCTTTCTTCCAATTGATACAAGGACTTTCTCAGTTTCAAGCACTTCACCATTTCCTAATGTAAGGTATACTTTCCCGTCTTTTGCATCAATACTTTCGATCTTTACCCCTAACTTAAATTCGATTCCCTTTTTCTGATATATACGCTGGATTAAGGTTGTGAGTTTTCTATCTTTAAGTGTGGGGACAACTGTTTCCATCATTTCAACGATTGTTACTTTTGTCCCAAATGAGTTAAAGAATGTTGCAAACTCCATACCAATTGCACCTGCACCCACAATAACCATCTCTTTTGGGTACTGGGTAAGTTCAAGTGCATCATCCGAGGTAAGGACATTTATATGGTCGATCTTGAATGCAGGAATCATTGCAGGCTCAGAGCCTGTTGCGATAACTATATCCTTTCCTTTATAAACTTCTTTTCCTTGTGGTGTTTCAACTTCAACGGTATTTCCGTCAATAAGGTATCCTTTTCCGTATTTAATCTGCACTTTTCTTGATTTAAGAAGGAAATCAACTCCAGAAACAAGTTTTTTAACAACATTCTCTTTCCAGGCTTTTATGCCATTCGGGTCGTAGGAAACATCACCAATATTAATGCCAAATATTTTTGACTCGTGAGATTCTCTGTATATGTCCGCTGCCTTTAAGATTGCTTTTGTTGGAATGCAACCTCTATTCAGACAGGTTCCACCAAGAACTCTATTTTCTACAATAAGGACTTTTTTGCCAAGATCTGCAAGCCTAATTGCAGATACATATCCTGCCGAACCCGACCCAATTACAATTACATCAAACTCTTCCATTTTTCACCTCCATCAAATTATACAGAAAAACGGAGGGGCTTGCCCTCCGTTTTTAAATTCAACTACTAAACTAAATTTTAATTAATCCTACTTTGCGCCAAATTGCTCACATGCATCAAGGACTAATCTAATGTAAGCAATGGATGGACCGCCGCCCATAAGTCCTGCAACAAAAGATGCTTCCATGATTTCCTGTCTTGTTGCTCCTGCTTCAATTGCGTTTTTTACATGAAGTGCAATGCAATAAGCACAGTGTGCTGCAATACCAAGAGCGATAGAAATAAGTTCTTTTTCCTTTGTTGTGAGCGCTCCTGGCTTTTCTGCTTCTTTAATGAGATTCATTACAGCATCAAGGTAACCCTTGTCAACCTCACCAATCTGTTGTGCAGTTTTCATAAAGTCTGCAACCATTTGTTTTGCATCCATACTATACCTCCTTAATCTTAATTAAATTTATTTTTGATGTCTTCTCCTTATGGAGAAGACCAGTAAAATTGTCTAACATTTTGCTAAGCGTATCATTTATTTGTGCTAAAAAACACCAATACATGTAAGTATTCATATTTATCGCCTCATATTTACATCTATATTATATATCATTTTTGCAATTTTGCAATACTTATAGAGTAAAATTTCACTAATATCATTATGAAATTATCAATATGCTTTAAAAGACATTTTATCGGCAGTGTAATAACAAATAGTTGACTATCAAAATTGCAAAGAGTATATTTTCATAGACACTTTTTATGTTTCACAATTTCACAAAAGGTAATGCGTTAACTTGACTAAGATAAAAAAAATTTTAAAATATTCAAAGTAGGCGTAAAATTAGGTGAAAGGTGGTGAAAAATGGAAAAAGCAAACTATCTAAGTAGGGTAATCTTTGAAACGATTGTTTTGTTCCTTACTTGGATTCTCCTTACAGAAAGCCTTGCAACCTCTGAACTTGTTTTTGGATTACTTATTGCGGTTATCATTTCTCTTGGAACGGCTAACCTTTTTACAGAACATGGTCTTGCACATCTTCATCCAAAAAGGCTTTTCTATCTTATTATTTACATTCCTTACTACATTTATCAGGTGATCAAGGCAAATGTTCAAGTGGTAATTATTGTGTTGAGTCCATCTCTTCCAATCAAGCCTGGTATTGTTAAGGTGAAAACTAATTTGAAGACTGATGTTGGTAAACTTGCACTTGCAAACTCTATTACACTTACACCAGGAACAATAACTATGGAAATTGAGGGAGAGGATGTGTATGTTCACTGGATTAAGGTGGACGATGAGTCAGTTGAAGGTGCTACACAAAGTATCGTCTCACCTTTTGAAAAATTCTTAAAGGAGATCTTCCAATGAAAACTGTAGACTTGGTTTATCTTGCGCTTCTTACTATTGCAACGATTCTTATGGTCTATCGTCTTGTAAAGGGACCCGATACCCCAAATAGAGTAATGGCACTTGATACCATTACTACTCTTTTTATTGCTCTTTTTGTCCTTTTTGCGCTCGTCTTTGATAGGTCCTTTTATATGGATGTTGCAGTAGTGTATGCTATTATTTCCTTCGTTGGAGTCCTTGTTGTTGCAAGATTCATTGAAAGGGGGCTTTAGTATGGGCATAAATATTATTATAGGTTATATTCTTATGTTCATTGGAGCCTTCTTCTTTTTGGCGTCCGCGATAGGTCTTGTAAGACTCCCTGATCTATACACAAGGATGCAGGCTGCAACAAAGGCAACTACACTTGGCGCAATTTCATCAATTTTAGGTATCGGGCTAATGAAGGAAGAAATTCTTGTTAAGTCTATAATCCTTGCTGTGTTTATTTTTCTTACAGCCCCCATTTCAGGCTCTGCTCTCATCAGGGCTTCTTATAAGGCAAAGTCACCTTTGACTGACAAAACTGTTGTTGACAGGCTTAAAGAGAAAGAAGGTGAAACAAAATGAGTATCTATGTCTTGATATTCTCATATATTTTGCTTGCTCTTACGATCATTCTTTCCCTTCTTGCAATTCATGTGAAGGACCTTATTGCTGCGGTAATACTTATGGGTGGTGGCAGTTTGCTTGTTTCTCTTGTGTTCTTGCTCCTTCAGGCACCCGATGTTGCAATGTCTGAGGCTGCAATTGGCGCTGCGTTAACTATGGCAATTTATATCATTGCAGTGAAGAAAACTGAGCGGGAGGATAAAGATGATTAGAAAAATAGTTTACGGGATTTTTATCCTCATAATTATTGCTGCAGTGAGTATGTTTTTGATGTCCTATCCGTTTGGCTCTGACAAGATGGATGTTGGCAAGTACTATCTTGAAAACACTGTCCCACAGACGGGTGCTGCAAATGTAGTTACATCAGTTACCCTTTTCTACAGAGGCTTTGATACGCTTGGAGAAGTAACAGTTCTTTTCACGGCTGCACTGGGTGTTTCTATCCTCTACTTTATCGAGGATAAGAAGAGAAAAACAAGAATAGTTGAGTCAAACTTTGTAACAAAAGTGGGCACTCGTGTTGTTTTCCCGTTTATATTGCTTGTAGGTGCCTATATATTTATGCATGGACACTTAACACCAGGTGGAGGTTTCCAGGGTGGTGCTCTCATTGCAACGGGATTCCTTTTGCTTTACCTTGCATATGAAGAAACTTCAATTAACAGAGCGAAATTCTATCTTGTTGAAGGACTTGGTGGACTCACCTATGTTACTATGGGGTTGCTTGGTTACTTTATGAAGGACTCCTTCCTTGCAAATGTTTTACCAAATGGACAACTCTTTAACCTTCTTTCTGGTGGAATTATCCTCCCTATCTACATAGGCGTAGGGCTTAAGGTTGGCTCAGAACTATCCAATATTATTGATGACCTTATGTGTGAAGTAAAGTGCGATGGAGGTGAGGAATGATATTCTATGTTTCCGCACTCCTTATTATTGGCATAGGGATTTATGCAATTATTATTAAGAAGAATCTTATGAAGATAATTATCGGTCTTGACCTCATTGAAACGGGCATAAATCTTTTGATTGTTTCGATTGGTTATATAAACGGAAAAACTGCGCCTATATTCTCAGAGGGCGTTATGGATGCAAGTCGAATGGTTGATTCTGTTCCTCAGGCATTAACACTTACTTCCATTGTAATCGGTGCATCTGAACTTGCTCTTGCTGCGGCATTTGTCGTGCTTCTCTACAGGAAGTACGGCACATTGGATGTTAGAAAGATAAGGAGTCTAAGATGGTGAACCTTGGAAATCCAACATTGCTTGTAGTTTTACCCCTTTTCTTTGCGTTTTTATCAATTATTATTTCTCCATTTGCAAAGAAGGTTATTAAGTTTGTGCCCCTTGTTGTTAGCGCAATTAATCTTATTGTAATTTACTTTATTGGCTTGAAGGTAACATCCGGCCAAATTGTTATTGGTGGGACAGCAGGGCTTATGCCACCATATTCAATAAACCTTGCTGTTGATAAATTTAACTTTGTGATTGTCCTGCTTGTAAATGTGCTTGGGCTTCTCATTTCTTTCTACAATATTTTCTATGTAAAAGAAGAGCCTGTTGACAAGTTCCACATACTCTTTACCCTTCTTATAATGTCTGCAAGCTGGATATCTGTAACAGGAGACCTTTTTAATGTGTTTGTTGCATTTGAGGTATTGTCGCTTTCATCCTTTGGTCTTGTTGGTTTTATGAGGAATTCTGATGCAATTGAGGCAGGCTTCAAATATGTAGTCCTTGGTATCCTTGCAGGTTCGTTTATTCTTATTGGTGTTGTTCTTGTTTATACAATGACAGGGACGCTTAATATGGCTCACATTGCAGATAAACTTCAAACTATTTCACCACTTCAAAAACTCATACCCTTTATCTTTATATTCTTTGGACTTGCTGTTGAAGGTGCTTTATTCCCGGTTAACTCCTGGCTTCCAGATGCACACCCAGCAGCGCCATCTGGGGTATCTGCGATGCTTTCAGGTATCGTAACAACAACTGCAATATATGTGATTATTAGAGTTATCATAACGGTATTTAATTATTCTGCATTTATTCCATACCTCTTCATAATTGCACTCCTCACGCTTGCTTTTGGAGAAATTGCTGCATTCTATCAGAAAGACTTAAAGAGAATGCTTGCGTACTCTACAATTGGGCAAACTGGTCTTTTTGTGCTTGCATTCTCCGTTGGAACCGAGGCATCAATTTCTGCATCCCTTTCACAGATGATTAATCACTCTGTCTCAAAGGCAATCCTCTTCTTAACGGCAGGTATAATGATCGAAGCGGCTAAATCAAGAAATATTGATGACCTTAAAGGCTTTGGTAGAAAGAATATATTAACTTCTGTTGTCTTTGTTTTTGCTGCACTTTCTCTTATTGGTGTTCCACCATTCTTTGGCTTCTTTACAAAGTTTGCTATACTGCAAGCACTTTTGGACTTCCCGGGCTTTTTAGGGTACTTTGCATTCGGTTTAGTCCTCATTATGGCTATTGTTGAAGGCGTCTATTTCTACAGGGTATTTAGAGTTTTATTTGCACCTATTGATAAGGAATTTGAAAAAGTTAATGATTGGCTTGTCGTTGCGCCGTTTATCCTTGTCCTCATACTTGTCCTTATGAGCAGCAAGCCTATGTATGTTCTTAACTTTACTTCAACAGTTGCAAATCAACTTGTTCAAAGGACGATTTATCTCACCTCAGTTTTAGGAGGTATGAAATGAACTTCTCACTTTTGATGATTTTACTTACACCGTTCTTTGGTGGGCTCCTTGCATATGCAGCCTCAGCACTACATAAAAGTGTAAGGAATATATTCTTCCTTATCTTTATGCTCATTCCTTTTGTTGAATTGCCTGTGTATCTAAACAAAACCGTCGATAATTTCTATTACTTAACAATCCTTGGTCAGAATCTTTCGCTTGGAATAAATCCACTTTCAAGCATGATGCTCCTTCTTTTTACTCTCATATTCTTCCTGTCGTCAATCTTCATGATGTTCGAATTTAATGATAGAGGAGAAGAAGGTGACCTTGCAGTCCTCGAACTTTCATTCCTTGAAGGTGCTGTCTTTGGTGTGCTTTTAGCAAGAGACATTCTTACATTCTTTATCTTCTTTGAACTTATGGCAGTACTTGTGTTCTTCCTTGTTGGAAAAGGATACAAAGAGGCTCATACTGCGCAGATGAAGTATATAACCTGGGCACTTATTGGTGCAAACTCCATGCTTGCTGCAATTGTTTTGTTGCTTTTCAAGGCAGGAAACATTGGTTATACGGAGATTGCAGGTTATCTTTCAACAGCACCAACTTCAATAGTAATAGTTACTTTTATCCTTTTTGCGATAGGGTTCTTAATTGAAGCATCAATTATGCCTTTCCATGTGTGGACTCCAATTACCTATGCAGAAGCACCTGATTCAGTTTCGGTTGTCCTTGCATCGGTTGTTAAGAAGGTCGGTCTTTACCTTTTTGCACTATTTGCATTTTCGCTATTTGGTTTGAATTTATTCTCCAAATTATTGCCGCAGGTTCTTAATAATTCTCTTGTTATGTATATACTTCAGTGGATTGGTGCACTCACAATTATTATCGGTACCTTTATCGCAATAGTCCAAGAAGATGCAAAGAAGATACTTGCATGGTCTTCTGTTGCGCAGAGTGGCTATATTCTTCTTGGGCTTTCTTTGGGAACTCCACTTGGAGTTGCAGGTGGGCTTCTTCACATAATTAACCACTCGATATTTAAAGGGCTTCTCTTCTTTGTCGTGGGTGGAGTAATTTACAGGACAGGAACAAAAAATCTCCCTGAATTAGGCGGTCTCATTAAAAAGATGCCCGTCTCTTTTATATCAATGCTTCTTGGCATCATTGCAGTTGCAGGTATTCCACCGCTAAACGGCTTTAACTCAAAGTATTTAATATACGAAGCGCTAATACAAAAGAAAGAGCCAATACTTTTAACGATTGCACTTCTTGGCGGGACAGGTTCATTTATGTATGTTTACAGGCTTATACACTCAATTTTCTTAGGGCAACTTCACGAAGAGCATGAAAGTGTTAAAGAAGTTCCACTTCTTATGCAGATACCAATGATTGTCCTTTCATTGCTTGCACTTCTCTTTGGTGTTCTTCCTGGAATTCCTATGTACTTTGTTTCGAAGGCTGAGGCATTCCTTGGGTTTGACCCTATAAAATATAATCTTACAGGATTCCCAGAGCAACCAGGTCTTCATGCAGTAAATGTCTCTGTTATATCGATTACATTTGTTGCAGGGCTTGTGGTTGCAGGACTTTTATTCTACCTTCTTCCAAGGGCAAGAAAAGTCCATCAACTTGATAACTACTATGCAGGAGAAGTCCTCACAAAAGATGATAAATACAATTACAGTTTTGGTTTTTACAGTTTCTTTGACGATATCATTGCGCCTTTCAACAAATGGAGTGTTGAGAGCGTTTATGAAAGTTTCGTTGGGTTTATAAAGACTGCAGGTGATTACTTGAGGAGGGTTTATACCGGTAATCTTGAAACATATGTAAGTTTCGGGGTTATATTACTTGTGATATTCTCCCTCATTTACATTTTAGGAGGTATCCTATGGTAAAGGAAATACTTACCCTGATTTTTACGCCGATTTTGGCGTTTTTTGTTGGCATTTTCCTTTTGGGCTTCAAGAGGAAGATGGTTGCACGCATTCACAGGCGTTATGGACCTCCCTTGCACCAGCCACTACTTGATATTATTAAACTTCTCTCGAAGAAAGAGAACATCTCTCATGGCGTTATGTTTGACCTTGGACCTGTAATGTATGTAGGCGCTGCAATTCTAACAGTTTTGTTCCTACCGATTCCTGGGTTTAAACAACTTACCCCATTTGGCGATCTTATTGCTTTCCTTTACATTATGGTAATTGGTTCCCTTGGAATGGCGCTTGGTGCAGGCGAATCTGGGAACCCCAACGCCTCAATTGGTATAGCAAGGGCGTTAACCCTTATGCTCGGGTATGAACTTCCCTTGATTATTGCTGGAAATACACTTGTTATTAAATATGGGACAACAGACCTTTACAAGTTTATGACCCTTCAGTCTGGTTTCCATTGGAATTTATTCTTACTTCCGTTAACTGCAATTGCTGGTTTCATTGCAACATACGGAGCAATGGGAGAACATCCTTTTGATGTTGTTGTTGCACCGCAGGAAGTTGCAACAGGTCCAATGGTTGAATACGGTGGAAAGCATCTTGGTCTTCTTATGATAGGAATGGCAATCTCAACCTACATTGAAACAGGATTTTTTGTAATTCTTTTCCTTGGTGGTGGAGCAAATATCCTTACATTCATTTTGAAGCAACTCGGAGTTATTATCGTTATGACACTTTTTGATACAGTATTCCCCAGGTTCAGAATTGAAAATGCGGTAAGGTATTTCTGGAGATGGCCAACTTTAATTGCGCTTGTTGGGCTTTTGATTGTTTATATAGGAGGTAAGTAATGGAATTACAGGAAACATTAGAAGAAGGTTATGTTGAAATACTTGACCACTTAAGGAAACGTTCGTTATGGATGTTACAATATTGTACCGCATGTGGTGCAATGGAAATTCCCCCAACGATTACCTCTCGATTTGATGCCGAGCGATTTGGTATAGCGCCTTTTGTTACTTCAAGACAAAGTGATATTCTTCTTGTAACTGGATATGTTAACATAAAAACACTTAGGAGGCTTATAACAGTTTATGAACAAATGCTTCCTCCCAAGTATGTCATTGGTTTTGGTTCGTGCACGATAAACGGTGGTATTTACTGGGATTCGTACGCAATAGTAAAGAGACTTGACCTTTATTTGCCTGTTGATGTTTATATTGCAGGGTGCATGCCAACGCCAATGGCAGTCCTCGAAGGTTTCAGAACTCTTATGAAACTTATCGATGAAGGAAAGGCAAATGGATGGAAAAAGTATCAGGAAAACTATGAGTATTACAAGGAAAACCAAAGGAAGGTGCTCAAATGGTAGAGGAAATTAAGAGAGTAGTTGTTGGTGAGGTTGTTGAAAAGCGACCACAGAGGATTATCGTAAAGGTAGAAAAAGAAAATTTTGCATCTACTTTGAATGCTTTAAAAGCCCTTTCTTTTAATAGGCTAAATCTGTTAACGGCTGTTGATTTTATAAAGGAGAACCAGTTTGAAATTGTTGCGCTTGTATATTCAGATGAGAAAAAGGTTATGACTATAGTTAAGACAAGAATCCCTCGTGACAATCCTGAGATTGAAACGCTTATTCATATCTATCCTAATGCCTTTAAATACGAAGTTGAATTAGGAGAAATGTTTGGGATAAGGGTAATCGGTAATCCTGACTCGATGAAACCTTTTGTGCTTGAAGGCTGGGGCGACCTTCCGCCACTGCGTAAGGACTTTGATTCTATCAAATACGCAACCGAGCATTACGAATCGAGAAATGTGGAGGTAAAATATGATTAGGGAATATGAACTGAATATAGGTCCAAACCACCCAGGAATACATGGTAACTTCCAGGTCCATTTGAAATTGGAAGGAGATACGATTGTTGAAGCAAAAGGTAATTCTGGATATCTCCACAGGGCATTTGAAAAATTAATGGAGCAAAGGACTTACCTCCAGAACCTTGCACTTATCCCAAGAGTGTGTGTTCCTGAACCTGACATAAATGAAGCAACCTATGCAATGGCAATTGAAGAGTTAATGGGTGTCGAAATTCCGGAAAGAGCAAAGTTCATAAGAACAATTGTTCTTGAAGCAGCCCGTTCGATGGCTTTACTCTTACACTTTGGTGGAACAGCAGCAATGATCGGTAATTACACTGTTAACTACTGGGCAGTTGCAGACAGAGATTTAATGATCGATATTTTCCTAAAATTGTCAGGTGCAAGGGTATATCATATGTATATCTGGCCAGGCGGAGTAAGAAGAGATACCTATCCAGGATTTGAAGATGATGTTCTTGGCTGGGTAAAGTATATGAAAGAAAGACTTTCCGAGTATGATAACCTGTTCTTCAAGAATCCTATGTTTATGCACAGGGCAAGAGGACTTGCGAAGATATCAAAGGAAGAGGCACTTCAAATGGGTGTTACAGGACCAAACCTAAAGGCAACGGGTGTTAAAGTTGATGTGAGGCTTGACGAGCCATATGCTGCATATCCTTATCTCGATTTTGATGTGCCAGTTTTGGATGATGGAGATGCCTGGGCAAGAGAAATCCAGAGAAGACTTGAACTTGAACTTTCGCTCAACCTTATTGAACAAGCCGTGAAGAAAATGCCAAAGGGTGAGGTATGGAAAAAAATGCCAAACCCGTTCAAGTGGGTCATTCCAGAAGGAGAGGCTTATGCAAGGGTTGAGTCTTCAAGAGGCGAATATGGATACTACTTTGTTTCCGACGGGACTGACAAGCCTTACAGGGTTGCAATTAGGGGGGTTTCGATGCCACATATGTATCCTCTTGCTGAGAAATTACTTGTAGGGCAAAAACTATCTGATGCACCTTTTATCTTAGAGACACTTGATATATGTCCGCCAGAGATTGATAGATGAGGTGAGGTATGGAAAGCAAAGAATATTTTGAAAAAACAAGTTTCATAGGGGCTTTGAGTTCTACAAAATACATATTTAAAAAGCCTGTTACGGTTCAGTATCCTAAGGAAAAACTTGAACTTCCTGAAAGATATAGAGGTTTCCATGTAAACGATATGGACAAGTGTATTGGTTGTGGAAACTGTATGAGCATTTGTCCGTGCCAGGCTATCACGATGGACGACCCAAAGGAGTTTCATCTTGTTACTCCAAAAGAGGGTTCAACGCATTTAAGACCCCGAATTGACTATGGAAGATGTTCTTACTGCGGGCTCTGTGTTGAGGTATGTCCAACTGGATCCCTTAAGATGGAAAGAAACCTCATATTTACCTCACAAGATGGCGATGCATTTGTCTGGTTCCCTGCAGAGGAAAGAAGAAAGGCTGAAAACGGATTTACCCAGTCTAACGAGATTACACCTCTTGAGCTTGAAAAAGTTCCTATGCCCGAGCTTGAGCCCGATGTAAGAAAGAAGACCTTTGAAGAACTTATACTTGGCTTCTCAGAGGAGCAAGCAATCAAAGAAGCAGAGCGTTGCCTTGGTTGCGGTATTTGTATGCAAGGTTGCCCTGCCCATATGAAGATCCCAGAATATATAGATGCGATTTTCAAGAAGGAATATGAAATATCAGTGAAGTACATGCTTGAGGATAACGCGCTTCCTGGAATATGCGGAAGGATATGCACTCACAAATGCCAGGATGACTGTGTCTATAATTACCGTGGAGATGCAATTCAGATTATGTGGTTAAAGAGGTTTGCAACTGATCAGGTAAAGGATTACAAGGTATCCGACCCGTATATGTTCCCTAAGAGTGGAAAGAAGGTTGCAGTTATAGGTTCTGGACCATCTGGACTATCAGCAGCGTATTACCTAACTCTTATGGGGCACTCAGTTACAGTATTTGAAAAACGATCTGTTCCAGGTGGAGCTTTAGGGCTTGGAATTCCAATGTATAGACTTCCTGTTTATGAAATTGAAAAAGAAGTTGGTCACCTTAAAGACCTTGGCGTAGAATTCAAATTTAATACAGAAGTTGGAAAAGATGTCCTGTTCGAAGACCTTATGAAGAATTATGATGCAGTGTATATTGGCGTAGGACTTTCCTATGGAAGGGCAATCAATCTCAACGGCGAAGACACCCCTTACATAATTCAGGCCATTGATTTCTTAAGGCAGGTAAAGGTCGAGGGAAGAAGAGATATCCCCAAGAAGGTAATTGTTATTGGTGGTGGAAATGTTGCAATGGATGTTGCAAGGACTGTTGTGAGACTTCACGAGATTAACTATGGTGGAGTTGATACAAAAGTTCAGACAGTTTCTCTGGAAGATTGGGACATTATGCCCGCATCAAAAGAAGAAATTGAAGGCGCACTTGAGGAAGGCGTTGTATTCAACCCAGGATGGGGCCCGAAAGAGGCTGTATTTGAGGATGGCAAACTAAAAGGTCTCATTGTGAAAAAAGTTAAATCCGTGTTTGATGAGCAAAGGCGCTTCAACCCGTCTTATTATGAAGACCAGACTATGTTCCTTGAGGGAGACTACATCATCGAAGCAGTAGGTCAGGCAACTAACCTCACTTTCATACCTGAACACCTTATGCAACAACTCAAATTTACACCAAGGAGAAGAATCTGGGTTGATGAATTTGGTGAAACATCGATATCTGGCGTATTTGCAGGTGGAGACCTTGTTGAAACATCTCTTGGAAATGCAATTTCTGCGATTGCAAACGGACACAGGGCAGCAATTGGCATTGACTTCTATTTGAGGAATGTCAAGGGAGGAAAAAATGATTGACCTAAAGGATAAAATAACTTTTGGCGAACCAGTTCTTGATAGGTTTTTTAACGGATATTCGCCATCTGAATACCTCCTTGTTAGGTTTGCAAATAAAGTCGGATTTATTACTGTTTCAAATCTATTTACAGTTGTAACGAAGACTCTTGTCCCAAATGCAACAGAAAGAATGCTCTCAAAGGCAGAAGATATTTGGATAAAGGATATCCAGGATGAGATGTTTGTGTACTCTATGAACGGTTTTTCCAGGGTTACAAAAATCGTAAGAAGAAGAATCTATGAACCAGTTTATAGAGTAAGAACGGAGACAAAAGAAACCTTTGTCTCAAAGAGTCATAAGTTTGTTAAGATTGAGGATAGCGAAGAATTGTTGGTAAATGCCTCTTCCCTTAAAGAAGGAGATAAGTTGTATACATATGCTCCTTCATCTCCAAGAATTGAAAGTGTTTTAGAAGTAAAAGAAATAAAGCCTGATTTCTTGCATGTCTACGGGGTTCTCGCAGAGGACTTCGGTGCATTTGTAAACGGAATCTTCGGGAAATCGTACTAAAAATTGAGGAGGGGAGAATCCCCTCCTCAAAACTCCAACCAAAAAGAATAAACGGCGGAGATGCCTTGCTTCGCTCGGCATGACTCAATAAAAGTCTCTTTTTTTGGGTTAGTTGGGAAGGGGTCTTTTGCCCCTTCCCAATATGTGTCACCCCGAGGAGCAAAGCGACGAGGGGTCTCATCCTTTAATAAGGCTACATACTTTAATATTGTTGAGAGTTAGTCTTGTCTAGGAAATTTAAGAGGTTTTTGAAACTTCTTTATTCATTTCCTGTAGGCATCGCCTCTTGGAAGGACCTCAATAATAAAAATCTCTTTTAAGTTGTAATTCATACTGAATATTATTCTGTAATCACAAATCCTAAGTCTCAAAAGACCTTTATATTTTCCTTTTAGTAATTTTATATCAGGTTTGGGCTCATCTTCGCCATCATAATATCTAACCATGCTTATTATGGCGGAATCAATTTTTTCCTTTAAATTCTCGCTATATTTCTCAAGATGCTTTTTTGCGGTTTTTGTCCACTTTATCGTCCAACTCATAAGATTCTGCAACCTCAAGATCTTCTTCTTTTAACGAATCCAAAACTTTGGTAATTTCTTCATTTTCTTTATCATCGCATTCTAAAACAGATGACATTATCTTAAAGTAAGTAGTGTTGTATCCTTCCTCTTTAAGCATTTTTATTATGGATTCCTCGATAATCTTACTAATGCTTTTCCCTTTAATCACTTCAAGTCTTTTAAGCATTTCCCATAATTTTGGGTTTATCATTATGTTATGTCTTTCTCTAACTTCATTCATATGTACCTCCTTGTGTAATTACACTCTTACACATTAATATTATATGTGTAATTATAATTCTGTCAAACGATATTGAATTAGTGCTACATTGGACAAAGCATATTATTAAACTCCACCTGAAAAATTTTAAGTCTCTTTTGGGGGGAAGGGCGGAGATCCCTCACAAAAGACGTTTGGGACGACACTTCGTGTCGGTTCTGAATGGGGTCTTTTAACCCCTTCGATTGAGTGAGGGGGTGCTGTTTACCCCTTCAAATTTTGGAGATTTCTCACTTCGTTCGAAATGACCTACCGCAGGAATGTTGAGGAGATGCCTTTTAACAATCAATTTTGAATGTTTATTTACTTATGATATTTCTCGTTATTTATTATCGTAAATGCTCTGTAGATTTGCTCAAGAAGCATTACTCTTGCAATTTCATGTGGGAGCGTGAGCCTTGAAAGGCTTAAGATGTAGTCTCCTTTTTCTTTTACCTCTTTTGGAAGCCCCGTTGCCCCACCTATAAAAAACGCAATATCTTTGCTCTGGTGTGTTAGCAATTTTTGTAAGAATTGAGCAAGTTCAACAGATGTAAGTTCGTTACCTTTTTCATCGAGAATTATATTGAAGTTTTCTTTTGAAAGGAGTTTAGGCAATTTTTCCTCTGTTACCTCAATTATTTCAATAGGTATGTAGTATTTTATCCTTTCAAGATAGTCTGCAACTCCCAGTTTGTTGTATTCTTTTTTCAATTTATCAACTGCAAATATCTTTATTTTCATATTTCAAGTATAATTAAATAGAAAAATAAAGGAAGGAGATTTGCGTGATTTTAAGGAAGATTGATTTTTCTTACTTAGAAAAAGAACTAACAAATGTCCAGGTCGACAGGGCAGTTTATAACCTGTTTAAAGAAAAGAGCGAAATCCTCCTTTTTAAATTGTACGACCTCGATGCAAGAGGGGCAAATATCCTCAAGCAGGAATTTTTAAGTGCTGGTGGAGATGTTGCGCTTTCAAGAGATGTTGCAAGTTTCAGAGTGGAGAAAACCGATGCAATTCTTATTGGTACAAGAAAAGTTTATATGAGAGTACTTGAAAAACTTGCACTAATGCCATATTTTGGATTGAAGGAAGTCAAAATAGTCCTTGAAAAATATCTTCCAAAAGTGAGTTTGCCTGTTTTCAATATTAGGGGTCATATTTTCGACTTTAATGCCGACAAGTTTGTAATGGGTATTCTTAATGTTACTCCCGATTCATTCTCTGATGGTGGAAAGTTTTACGACATTGATAGCGCCTTAAAGCATGCAGAAGAAATGATTAAAGAGGGTGCAGACATAATTGATGTTGGCGGAGAATCAACACGACCATATGCTGAAAGTGTCTCTGTTGATGAGGAATTGAGGCGTGTTGTCCCGGTAATCGAGGCTATAAGAAAGGAATTTCAAGATATACCAATTTCTATCGATACCTACAAATCGAAAGTTGCAGAGGAAGCCATTAATGCAGGTGCAGATATTATTAATGACATTAGTGGATTGAGGTTTGATCCTTTGATGATTGATATTGCAAAGAAATTTGATGTGCCAGTTGTTGTTATGCATATAAAAGGCACACCCAAAGATATGCAAAAGAACCCTGAGTATAAAGACTTAATGAGAGAGTTGCTTGAATATTTTGAGAGTAGGATAAACTTCCTGAATTCAGTTTCCATTAACAAAATAATTATTGACCCTGGGATTGGCTTTGGGAAAACATTTGAGCACAACCTTGAAATCCTTAATAAACTTAATGAATTTACTATTTTTAATCTTCCAATACTTGTTGGTCTTTCAAGAAAATCGTTTATTGGGTATGTCCTTGACGGGCGTCCACCCGAAGATAGACTCTACGGAACAATTGCATCGAATATGGTAGCACTTATGAAGGGGGCTTCTATTTTAAGAGTCCACGATGTTTTGCAGCATAAAGATGCAATAAGGATGTTTAAAGCAATTACAAGCAAGGGGTAATTAGGAGGGAAAAATGAAAAAATATCTTATCATGTCTTTGTTGCTTTTCCTATTTTTCTTTTCATCTGTTTCTTCTGTTTCTGCAAAAGATTATTACTTTCCAAAGGTAACTATCACAATTCACATTAACGATGATGGAACTTTTGATGTAGAAGAGCTAAGAACCTACAAATTTTATGGTTCATTCCACTGGGCTACATATACACTTGACAAATCTGGTTTCGATGAAATTGAAGACTTCACGATAGGCGATGAAACTGGTCCATACAAAAGAACGTACACAGAAACGAATACACCAGGCACATTTATTTTTCTAGATCTAGGAGATAAGTACTATGCAAAATTCTTTTATGATGCCTCTGATACAACAAAAACATTTACAATCAAGTACAGAGTAATTGGAGGCATAAAGGTATACAAGGATGTTGCTGATTTCTACTGGAAGTTAATTGGCACAGGCTGGGATAAGAAAACTTCGGATTTTGAAGGCTTTGTGTATCTTCCACAACCAGTTCAAAATGAAGATGACCTAAAAGTCTTCGGGCATGGACCTTTAAATGGTATTGTTGAAAGAATTGATGGAACTGGTGCCCATTATAAGGTAACAAATGTTCCTCCAAATACCTATATTGAAGCAAGAGTGTTATTCCCGCCAAGTGTTCTTCCAAAAGCAGGAGCTTTTGTTATTCCAGAAGAAAAACTCAATCAAATTATGCAGGAAGAACTTACCTATGCAAAGAAATCGGATGAAATTAAGTCACTAACAAAGACTGGTGTTACAGGATTATTCTTACTCTGGATTTCGTTCTTTGCCTTTTACCTCTTCCTCTTTTTTACCTTTGGCAAAGAACCAACACCTCAAAGAGAAATAATCTACACAAGAGAGATACCAGAAGACATTCCTCCTGCAATTGTTGGTTACCTTACAAAATTTAACAAACAAATTGATGACCGGGACTTAGCTGCAACAATCCTTTACCTTGTAAAGAAGGGATATATCGCACTTGAGACAAAAGATGAAGAAAGGAACTATATTATATTTGATAAAACAGAGCCTGTCACATATTTTTACAAGACAGACAAAGACCCTTCAACTTTATCAGGTCACCTTGCATTTGCCTATGATTTTCTTTTTAACGTAATTGGGGAAGGCAAAAATTTCGTTTCAACAGATATGATTAAAAAATTTGCAAAACTGAAAAGTCATACTGCGTATAATATGTTCCAGATTTTTGAGCGTAATGTTAATAAAGATGGAAGTTCAATGGGCTATTTTGAAAATAGAGTTGTAGTTATATCTATTTATATTGCTGTTCTGTTTTTAGTTTCTGTTATTTCATTTGTCACTGTAAAGAGAATAGGAATAACATTGGCTTATCCACTTGTATGGTTACTTATAGGTATATCCGTTTTACTTGCCGTTACCTTACAAAAACGTACTCAGAAAGGCGCAGAGGCGTTTGCAGAATGGATGGGACTCAAGAGGTTTCTTAACGACTTTTCAAATCTTAAAGAGTATGTGCCTACATCTATTGTCATTTGGGAAGATTATCTTATTTATGCAACAACTTTTGGTATTGCACAAAATGTGCTTAAGTACCTTAACATGAACATCGATAAGATACCACAGGAAGAATGGCAAAGAAGTTATATATTCTCAGCAGCATTGACTCCAAGTGGTACTATTAATACTTCTTCGTTAAATGCATTTCATAATTCTTTGAGTAGTGCTTTTTCTACGTTAGGATCTTCTACTAAATCCTCCTCAACTGGTTCTGGTGGAGGATTTTCTTCTGGGGGAGGGGGAGGAGGTGGAGGTTCAGGTGGAGGAGCAGGCTAAACACAGGGTTTTTATCGCAATTGGTTCAAAC
>JAEMPV010000125.1 GCA_022759145.1 Caldisericum sp. | reverse complement strand
CTAACAATGCTCGTCCCCACGGTAACAATGTGAACGACTTTTTCTTGTCTCATAAGTGCCAGAAAAGCTACGGAGAGGGAGATTTATTTTGTTTTCTGTAAGAAAAATTTCTTAAATGATAGCGATAATTTTAACCCTCGGGGTTATGGATTGTATAGCCCTAGCGTGTACTAAATAATTTTCTACGAAATAAATAAAGGTAAGTTTAAAAAGGATTAGAAATATGAAAAATAATCCTCCTTTTTCAAAATCCACGTTTCGTCAGAAAGGGTCTTCTTTGTTCCTGCTATTTCTAGTTTTATTTCAGATTTTCTTCACTCTTCCAGTTCTTGCGGACTCAAACATAAATAATCCAGGTACATCTAGCGATGTATACATAAAGGTAAAAGAGAACATAATTTTTATTGGAAACAGGTTTATAGAGATAGCTATTACTCTAGGAAATAACACGGGCGGAGGCATATATTCTATCAAAGATAAAGTTAGAGGTGTAGACTTTGTAAGGAAAAAAGAAAGCGTCGATATTGGGCTTTTTGCTTTAGAATATTGGTATGAGCCTATAAATTGGTACGCCGCTCTTCTTGGGAGAAAGGCTGACATCAGATATCGGTATGTTATAAATAATACTGGAATACTTCTTTCTCTTAGTTGGAGAGATTTAACTTCAACACATGAGGATAGGAGGTTTAACGTAAATGTAAATGTGTCAGTATATGTACCAAGTAACTCCAATTTGACCTATTGGTTCCTTGAGTTTACAAATAATGACAATGTGATAATTGAAAATGTTCATTTTCCAATTATCCCTGGGATAGACCAAATTTCTGACGAAAAAGATGGAGACTACTTAGTTGTTCCCTCTTGGTCCGGTATCTTGCTCAAAAATCCTGCAAGGAACTTAAAAGAGGGGAAAGCATATTCTACTCCTTATTATCCTTCAGGCTTCCTCAACATGCAATTTGTAGCTTATTATGCTTCTAATCCAAAGAGCGGTCTTTATCTCGGTGATTATGATACAACTGGTACATACGTTAAAAAATTTACATTTTCTCGGACTTCCGATGGTAATAGCGCCTGGTTAATAAATACACACGTATTATCTTTTGAGAATCAAGTAAAAGTCGCGCTCCCTTACAGCGTAGTTATTGGCATATTCAATGGAGATTGGTATGATGCATCTCAAATCTATAAGGAATGGGCGAGCAAACAGTGGTGGGCTTCTCGCACCTTGTCTAAAAATAAAGACACGCCCAGCTGGCTCAAAAAAAGTGGTCCTGTGATAGACTTCTTTACGCGATATTGGGAAAGATTCTCGTCTGGATGGAACGGTCCCTATTACAATCTGCCACCTACAGTCGAAGCCTTCAAGAATTTTTACAACTCGACCCCAGTTATGTGGTGGAGAGGATGGGAAAAGAATGGCTTTTGGGTTTCAATTCCAGATTATTTTCCTCCAACTGAAGGATGGGACTCTTTTGATTCGGCGATCATAGGAGCGCACAGTAAAGGAGGGAAGGTTATGACTCCGGTTCCAGCAGTAAATTATTATAGCCTTAATGCTTCTGGATGGCAAGAAGCAACCAAGCATGCACCGAGGGACAGATATGGAAATCTTTATACTTACACTTGGTTTATTCACAATAATTCCGGAATCGTCGTAAAGCAAGTCGGTATAATGATGGCCCCTACAGATTTCTGGATGAATAAAATTCTAAACATTACACTGGAACTGTCCACACATGGAATGGACGTTATACAGCTAGATGGAGGACCACCTATGCCATGGATAAATTATGGGGATAGGCTTCCAAAGGGTGGAGGCAACTGGTGGGCAAACAATTTCATAAAAATATACTCGGCTGTAAGAGAAGGAATAAAAAAGGTTTACCCAGACGGAAGCATAGGTTCTGAATGGATGGTTGAGACATACATTCCATTCATTGACATAGCAAACGATGAAGCCATTGGGGGGCTAGACCCCCTAGGAATAGATTTTGGCATTTTTTACAATGCCTCTCTAAATACATACATTCCTTTGTGGCATGCTGTTTACCATGATCACATGTTACTTTTTTCAAGTCTTCTACTGATTGATGGAAGAGATTTTCTATTCTATCTTAGGGGTCTTGCTTTATCTCTCATTTGGGGTGATATTCCAATGATAGATGCTGATCCTCAGGGTTCTGGAAAACCTTATAATCTTAATCTATATGACCGAAGACTTCTCGAATACAGCAGAAGGATTGTAGAGGCGAGAACAAAATATGCTTATTATTACATAGTGGAAGGAACCATGCTACCGCAACCAATGGTTCATCCTAATCCTAAGATCATAATTCCAGGAGCTGAAAAGATACCTTACACTGGAGTGGATGTTAAGCCCTTTTATTCGGATTCAATTTTTGCAAGTGCTTGGCTTTCTCCTGACAAAAGTGTAGGGATAATTGTGACAAACATTGGAAGAGACACGGTAAATACAACTGTTTCTCTTGAAAACTACAATAAACTTGTGAGAGAGAACATTACAATTTACACAATAGTTAATGGGGAGATAAAACAGGGATATTTTACTAAAGAGCTACCAAAGGAATTGATTCTGCCGCTGGCGCCCTATGACGTTGCATTAATTGTACTTTCTTCTGCCGATACTCAACGAAGCAGAGCTCTGCATGAAATCCTAGAATATGAAAATCAACTTAGAAGATCTATGCTTCCTGAAAGTCCCCAAGCCAACAGGTTCTTTGAATTAGCAATCCACAAATTTAAAGACAACGACTTCATTGAATCTATTAAGATCATGGAAAAATTGAATGAAAATATGACAACTTACAAGACTTATATCAAAAAAATTCAGACACTAAATGAAACCATTAATTTGTTTGGCAATGAATCTACAACTGTCGCTCTAAGGAAACTGCATCAGAATATTACAAATTATTTAAATATAGCTTTGCAATATGCTAGTACCTTTAACTTTAACAAATCAGCGGAAATGGTACAGAAATCTGAAGAAGAAATAACTTTGTATTTACGCCTGATAAATCAAACATTGTCCTTGCTAGATAAAATCAGGAAATTATCAGAGTTAGTGCAAAGAATAAACAAAAGCACCTTAAGTGAAGAAAATAAACAACTCTTACAGCAAGCCGCTGACATGCTTCAAGAAGCTAGTTTCAAAGTTGAACATGGAGACATTGAGGGAGC
>JAEMPV010000124.1 GCA_022759145.1 Caldisericum sp. | reverse complement strand
TCCATATCACTAGCAAGCACAATCAAAACCTAGCCATAGAAACCAAAAATGAAAAAATCCATAATTCTCTGTACAAATCGCGAAAGTAGGTACAACATTTTAGATTCGCTATGATTTTTGCACTTTTTGCTTCAATTATTTTGGCAATCGTATTAACCAAAATAACATTCGAAAGATTTTTATATTTACGAGCTACTGTTCTTTTCTTCACTATTATCATAATAAATGCTGTAATCTCAGAAATTTCTGGCCTTAACATAAACACGTCAACATTCGTTGTTGCAGCTGTTATTCTCATATTCATACTGTTAAGAATTTTAATTTTTAGGAAAAGAAAAGATACTTGCAAAATACAAATCTTCGCTAAAGAGACTGAGAATGCAAGGACTCGGTGTTCATCAGCAATTGACATAGCAGTTATAACTATGATGTTATTGTTGCAGTTTTTTGCAGTCATAAAAATTTTCGATGATAGAATTTATTTAACATCTATTGGTGATAGTATTAACTATATATACTACATTTTCCAAATAAAGCATTTTAGCATTAATTTGGTAGAACATTCATCAAGAATGTTTTTATGGTGTATTGAAAAATATGGAAATATATTTATGGATTATTTTATCGTTTTTATCTTACTCCATTTAACTATAACAATTGGTCTCCTAGCAGAGCTTTATCAAAGGAAAATACCTCTCCCAGAGTTGCTTGTAATTTACTTCTTTCCGCCCATTCTACTACTGAAAATTTTATATGTTATGAAATACCTATCATTGTATAATAGCAATTTATTCCTTTTCATCTGGCATGGGTTCGGGTATTTGATCCCGTTCTTTAATCTTCCCTATCCATTTTTATATGAAACATTTAAAGTATATGTAGTTTCTGCATTTTTCTTTATAGTTTCATATTTTGATGACAGCAAACCTATAAAATTGCTGAGCGCAATTTTATCATTTATAATTGAACCAGAGATATTTCTACTCCTATCTTTTTTAAGTTTATTTATTACCAGAAGTAAGTCGCAAATCGTATCCTTTATTTTGGCTACAATATTTTATGCGGTCGCTTATACTGACCGTATGCAGGATATTCTGAATTTAACTATTTCTCATTCAGCATTTTTAGTTAATGTAGCTCTTCTTCCAATAGTCATTGTTGGTATATTTTTTATTTTGCTTTTTTCCTTTGTGATAAGCAACTATATTGATAAGATTATTGTTGCTATCTATAATTGTTGTTTATATAAGGAGATCAAAATCAGTGGAATTATTAGGAACCATAAAATGGAAGCGCATATTCCGCTACTCACGATCATTCTTACATTGCTGATAGCAGTTATGATCTTAATGATTTTTCAGCCAATGATAGAACTATATGTCTCTTCTCATTACGTTTTCCTAATCTTTATAACTATGCTCTCAGTTTTTATTTTTAAGGACATTTTTGTGACAAAACTTTCAGTAATTTTTATTCTGGTTAATACGCTAGTATTTGCATTAATGTCTTTTGGTCTTTTTAGTATGAGTGAATTCTTCTCAAGAATGGCGTCAATTTATTACACTTACATTTTGCTCTATAATATATATGATTCGAAACATCACTTTACTGTAAGTAATAAAAATTATAGAAAGCGAGCTCTATTAGCGCTTTCCGTTGTGATGTTTTCTTTGTTTATGCTTGTTCCATGGTTGTACATTAATTTCCCAGGGGGGCCGGTGGATTATACCCTAGCTTTCAAACTAGCAGATCGGGCAGCCTCTTTTTCACCACCTCCTTTCCTAGTAATCAGTGACTATTCAAACACATACACTTATTTTAGCCGTATGCTGGGGCTACAATACATATGGGTGGACTGGCGTTATGACTTCTCGAAAAGTCCCGTTTTACAAGAATTTTTGAATAGTTTGTCTAAACATGGAATAATATACTATTACGACCCTGGCACCAATATATTGTTTTTAACTTTGAATGAAAGTAATAAATATATAATCATAGAGGTGAACTATGCCTACAAAATTTATGTGAATGAATATAGGATAGATCCGAAGACGATATCAGAATATCAAATTAATTGTGGTAACTCTTCTATTGTTAAAATTAAAATCGATCCTTTGAATAATAATGCACTTGTTCGGTACAGAGTTTTTCAAGGAAAAAACAGCTATATAGCTATAGCGCGCGAACTTTTGCTTGAATGCAAAGGTAGCGCGTTGCTTATTGCATCTCAGCAGGTATGCAACTTTTGCGGTATGGATTCCTGGCAGCGTGCTTTGCTTATAATCAAAGGTTTTAATGACAATGTTAAAAAACAATAAACTTCAATTGATAATATATCCCTCAATTAGCGACATAGCAAGGAAAAGATGGGATTTCATGATAATTGTAAATAATGCTTTTTCGCTTAGATGGCTGAAGTATCTTATAAAATCGTTAAATATTCAAGAGTGCATCGAATCTTCAATATTGATAATTATTGATTATGGGAATGAAGTAAAAGACTTAATTAATATTGTAAAACAAAACAGATTAGCTACTGTAATAGTTAGTCTTAAAGGAGAAGATATAGGTTCTACAAATCAAAGAAATCTTGGCCTCTTTCTCAGAAAATACATCAATTTTAAGTATGCAATTTTCATGGATTCAGATATAATATTCTTTGATAAGAGACTATTATGTAAATTAATCCTTCTCACAAAAACAATCGATGTTCCAGCATTTACACATTGCCTTTTCAACATTGATGGAAGCATCCAATGGAGTAGCGCTAATTTATTAGGTCCTTTGCTTCTTGAATTTAAAACTTTAAAAAGAAGGGAATCAGACTTCTTGCATGGAGCTTTCTTTGCGTTAAGAAAGGATTTAATAGACGAAATAATTTCAGAGAGAAAATATCTTTTTCCACCTTTCTACTTCATTGGTTTCGATGACTACACTCTTTCACTTATGCTACAGAGAGTTCTTCGCTCGAAGAAACAAGTAAAATTTCCATCATTTAAGCTCGGTCGAATAGTTCATATTGGTGGTGCTACCACGTCGCGTATTAGCGAAAAAAGGATGCGCGAAGCGATGAAGAACCTGTTTTTATGTTTCATGCTTACCAACAGAAAATATCTGTTGATTGGTATAATTCCAGAATATTTAGTTTTCTCTATTTTGAGAAATATTAGGAATGGTAACTTAAATGTATTCATCATCTTGAAAAATTTATTGCAAGGTTTAGCATACGGTATCCTATTCTGGCACAATATCAAGCACTATGGCAAAAGAATCTGAAATTCTTAAGCGAAGAAAAATTATATATATAGGAGATACTTATACATCTTTCACTACTCACTTTGAAACTCAATTATATTTGTTTTTAAAGAAGAAATACGCAAAAGAAATTGTAGCAATACCCTCTTATAACATACACTTTGCTAGGTACCTAATAAAGTCAATGAGAGATAACATTATCATTTTAAATTTTGACTTCACCAAGTTTAATTTATCCTTTCTCGCTCCAGTATTTCTATTGTTAGCAACACTCTTTTTAAAATGTCATCATAATAAGATCATAGTGATATTTCATGGGCCATCTATTTACAGTATTAGGGACATTTATAGAGCTTTTACTCTTAATAAGCTTAATATATTAATCGGTTTGTACATTTATTTTATTTCAATGATTCTTAGTAAGTTAAGCAAATTATACGATGCTACCATAGTTTTCACGCCAATTGATAAACGGAAAATACCGAGGAGTATACTCGTTTATCATGGAGTGCCGGTGTTATCCTCTACATCAGGGTATAAATACGATTCAGCTATGACGAAAAGGATCGTTTACTATGGTACCCTTACACCGAGAAAGCCACTTCACTTGTTTATCCCCCTCATCCTGCATTTTTTGAAACAAGGATACGAATTTTACATTTTATCAACCTTAAGGAATCGCTGGCATAAGAACTTTTATGCGAAGCTAATTAAAAGTATTCCTTATAATTTTCATATCAAAATAAAGCTTTTTGACTTACCTATAGAAGATTTAAAAATTAGAGAGAAATACTTAAGAAATTCCTTTATATTAATTCCTCATTGTCTAGATATAACTCCTCTATATACATTTTTTGATTGTCTAGCTTTTTCAAGAAGGATTTTAATTCCGAAGCTATCAATATGTGATAGTGATTACATAGATTTTCTCAATAATTTTTTGAAGAAGGGAATCATTATCAAAATATCCGATACAGCTAGATTAATCGCTAAAATTATAGAACAGTTAGAAAACGATTAAATGAAATAAAATGCATCGCGTCGTGGTTCTCGGAGGGGGCTGGTCCGGGCTGGTGGTTGCAATCCATGTCAAGAGCCTCTACCCGTCGGCGGATGTCATCTGCGTGGATCTGGACTTCGGAGGTGGGCTCCTTCGCTCTGAGGTTGTTGGAAGCTATCTGTTCGACGTTGGGGGTAGCCATGTGGTTTTCAGCAGAAGGCGTGATGTGCTCGAAGGCATCTTATCGTTGGGCGGTGAGTGGGTGTCCCGTGGGAGGGCATCGTTCGTGTTGCTCAACGGCACCTTCGTCCCCTACCCATTCGAGAACGGCATCTACGCCCTGCCTCCCGAGAAGCGAGCCCGCTACGGTCTCTCCCTCATCAGGGCTTTGATCGAGCAACGGGACGAGCGGCCCAGGAACTTTAGGGAGTGGTTGCTCCGCACCTTTGGGCGCGAGGTGGCTGAGGACTACCTTATCCCCTATAACGAGAAGATCTGGAAGCGGTCTCTTGATCAAATTTCTGCGGATTGGGTTTACATCCCCGGTCGTCTACCCCTGCCTTCCCTTGACGAAATTGTGAAGGCGGTGGCAGGTATCCCCACGGTGGGTTACCGGGAGCAGTCGGTCTTCTACTACCCGAGGAGAGGGGGTATCGTGAAGCAGTGGGAGGCCGCGTACAGACGCGCTGAAGCGCTGGGCGTTAGATTCCTGCGGGAGCGGGTGGTTGAGGTGAAGCGGGTCGGAGGCGAGTTCCTGATAAATGATCGCTTTAAGGCCGACCGCGTAGTCAGCACGCTCCCCCTAAATGAAGCACCACAGATCTTCAGTCTGCCAGAGGAGGCATTCAAGGTTGCTAGACGGCTTGACTACAACTCGGTGGTGGTCGTGGGTGTCGGGTTGCGTCGCGATGCCCCGCAACGCCACTGGATTTATGTGCCAGACAAGCGTTACCCCTTCCACCGTTATGCTTGGATCTCAAACTACGGCGAAGACGCTCCTCCTGGGAGGTCGGCGCTTATTGCTGAGATCACTGTTCAGCGCGGACAGAAGGTGGACCTTGAGGGGTTGAAGCATGAGGTTGTACAGGGCTTAGTCGAGCTCGGCGAGCTGAGGGAAGGCGAGGTTGACGTCGTTACTGGTTGGCTTCACGAGTACGGGTACCCCATTTACACGCTGAGTCATTCCAGCGACGTAGGTAATTTGGAGCGTTTCTTGAGGGAGATGGGGGTGGTTCCGTTCGGTCGCTGGGGCATTTGGCAGTATTGGAACACTGACCGCATCTTTGAGGAGGCGCAGAAGCTAATACTTTGACAAGATCAAGTGAAGGGGATTTATTGGTGAAATGATTTGTCTATGTATTTTGTGTAAAAGTTAACATTGAAAAGATTTGCGGATTTTTATTTTCTAAAACTCTTCTACAAATATTTTAGTGGTATACCTCTGTGTATAGTATAGTGTTATTTTTTGGTTTTTTGCGCATGGATGTCTTTTTGGTGTTGTGTGGTATTCT
>JAEMPV010000123.1 GCA_022759145.1 Caldisericum sp. | reverse complement strand
ATGCATCCTTTAAGGAAACATTCAATGGTCTTGAAGAAAATCCCAATTCCTTAACTGCCTTGTCCTTCAAAACATTTGAATTTGAATTCAATACCGAAAGAGAATAAGACGTAAAAAGTGGCTTTTCTCCTGTAATTTTTGAAACAAGAGGTGTAAAGATAGCTGAGAACTTCGCTAAAGCCATAGGCATTCTTATATGTGGAATCCTTTTCCCTGAAACACTTCTAAGAATATTCAAAATCTCTTTCACTTCTATTTTGTCGCCTGATAAAATGTAAATCTCGCCCGTCTTTCCTTTTTCCATTGCAAGGATCTCGCCTATTGCAACATCCCGTACATCAACGAAGTCATATGCACCATCAACATAGAAAAACACCTTGCTTTTCATATATTTCAGGATTAGTGTGCCCATCTCCGAAACTTTATAGTCATAAGGACCAATAATACCGGTTGGTGCAACAACTACTGCATTAAGGCCTCTTTCAACTCCTTTTAAAACCTCAATAGTTGCAAGTGCCTTTGATTTTGCGTATTCTCCGTATAGCGGTTGAAGTGGCTCTTTTTCTGTTATATACTCATTCTTGTTAGGTTCTTTAAACGCATGTATCGAACTTGTATAAACAAGCCTTTTTACACGATTATTCAAACACGCCTCAACAACATTTCTTGTCCCGAGGACATTCACCTTATACAACTTTTCCCACTCACCCTTATTTATCGATATTACACCTGCCGTATGATACACATAATCAACACCAATAAGAGCTTTGTAGATACTGTCATAATCCGTTATATCGGCGGTTCTCATCTCAACATCAAGCCCGGTTAAAGGCGTTAAGTCCTCACCTTTTGGTACAATACAAACAATGTGTTTTTCTCCTCTTTTGAGGAGTTCTCTTACAAGGACATTCCCAAGATGCCCCGTTGCTCCAATTACTGCTATCACTTCTGCCTCCCCAAGCCATTTAAAATTAAATTTGCCATTTCTTTTTTATCAATCGCTCTTTTTAAAAAGAATGTTTCAATCCATATAGAGAGTGCAATGCCTGTTATATATGCAACACTCTCCTCACTTGCATATCCCACGGTATTTTTAAGGAAATCTTCTATAAGTCCTTTTATGCTATCCATAATCGAACTGCCAAGCGCTTTTTCGCTTCCATTCTCAAGGAACATCCCAAAGTCCCTTAAAGACACCACAATCGATGGGCCATAAGATTTTGCAAGTTCAATATTAAGTGCAACAAACTCTTCAAACGCCTCTTCCAAACTCTTGTGTTCCGATGAAAACTTTGATAGTTCCTCATAGATATTTTTTAGAGTCCTGTTCACAATTTCCTTTAAAAGCTCTTCCTTTGAAGAAAAGTATGTGTAAAAACTCCCTTTTGCAATCCCCAGCGCATTCGTAATATCGTCTACAGATGTATTCGGGAACCCTTTCTCGAGGAAAAGTTTCTCCCCCACTTCAATAATTTTCTCTTTTTTGCTTATCCCATCCATCAAAACCTCCAAAAATTTTGCAATCCTTAATCTTAACCGGTCTATACTTCATAAACTTCTGCCTCTATTGACTGACTGGTCAGTCATATTATAGCCGATTTTCATAATTTTGCAAGATATTTATGCTTGCAATTCAAAAAATTGCTCAAAGCACTTTATCGGTACAAGACACTGACTAATACAATATTAGATAATAAAATGGGGAAGTGTCGTTCACGTTAATGTATGCATTTAACTCAATTCTAATTGTCTTGTTTTCGAAGAGTTCTACAGGTTCGGCATCATCTTTTTCGCTCATAAAAACATCAACTGCAAGGTATATCAGAAGGTTATAGGGAATTACTCTCATAAGATCATACCGCTTTATTTTGTAGAAATAATTTAGATAGGATTCGATGCAGGAAGTAAAAAATATCTTGAAAGAACAAGTTTAAAGAAATTATTTAGCAATTGTTTCAATGAGTGCATCATACTTTTGAGCAGAATAAGAGTTGAAACTGTCATTTTGTAAGAGATAGGATTTGGGAATTTCGATAGTTCGTAAGACTTAAAAAATAAATGCCCTTTGACTCAACTGGACATTTGCCACGGGGGTACCTTGTAGCAATGTTTCGAACTGTAATTGCAATATATTAAGCAAAGTTTTTGAAATAAATATTTTGTTTAGCTCTTAATAACGGAAACAGGGTCTAGTGAAAAAATTAATACTTAGTGTTGTAATGAAAGCCCTCGTTTTACGGCTTTTTCCTTATGAGGACTATGAAGAAAGGGGCACCAACGATTGCAGTGAGGATACCAATTGGGATTTCCGAGGGGAACACTGTCCTTGAGATTGTATCAATGAGAAGAAGAAACGCCCCACCAAAAAGAGCTGATAAAGGCAAAACATACCTGTTGTCATAGCCTACAACAAACCTTACAAGATGTGGGACAATAAGCCCCACCCATCCAATAACGCCACCCAGGGATACGACAATTGCTGTTTGAAGGGTTGTAATCACGATAAGAGTCCTTTTAAGTGCCTTTGGATTTTCGCCAAGGCTTATCGCTTCCTCATCGCCAAAGGAAAGGATGTTTAATTTCCACCCGAAAAAGGATACAACAATTAAGAACAAAAGAAGGATAGGTGCAAAAATATAAACATCTTTAAGGGATATTTGCGCAAGGCTTCCCATTAACCAGAAAACAATTTGTGGCAACTTTGAAAAAGGGTCTGCAACATACTTCAAAAATGATGTAAACGACTGGAAGAGACTTCCTATGACAAAACCTGCAAGGACAAGCGTAATGCTATCGTTCTTTATCCTTGAGGCACTCAAAGTAAGTAAGACTGCTAAAATTCCGAAGGCAAAGGCTAATGCCTCCACAACTACCATATTGTTTGAAATAAGTATCCCAAGCGCTGCCCCAAACCCTGCACCAGACGAAACACCAAGGATGTATGACGACACAAGAGGGTTGTTGAATATTCCCTGATAGATAGCGCCAGTTTGAGAAAGTGTTGCACCGATCAGGAGTGCTCCAATTACCCGGGGAAGCCTTACATCGAGAATTACCGATTGCTCAACGCCCTTAAGTCTCCCCAAAAAGAACAAAAAGATATTTTGAAGGCTTATGCTAAATCGCCCCACAGAAATGGAAATAACTGCGAATATGATATTTATGGCAATCGCAAGGACTACGACACTAAGAAATCGTTTTTCTTTTGGTGTTTTGATGTAATCTCCGCTATTTTGCGTAGATGAATGTTTTTCCATTTATACTTACCTTTTCAACATCAATACCATAAACATATTTAAGATTTTCTTGAGAAAGGACATTATCAGGTGTGCCTATTGCAACAATTTCACCCTTCTTCATAAGGAGAATCCTATCGGAAACCTGCAGGGCTTCATTTGGGTCGTGAAGGGTTACAACAATTGTTTTTCCTTTTTTCTCCTTAAGTTCATTAATCTTTTGAAGGACAAGGGAAGCGTTCTTAAAGTCGAGAAATGCGGTTGGCTCATCAAGAAGCATAATTTTGGACTCCTGCGCTAATGCCCTTGCAATAAGGACAAGCCGCAATTCGCCGCCACTTATATCCGTGTATGGTCTGTCCTTTAGATGTGCAATGCCAAGTTCCTCAAGTATTGAAAGAGCAATTTTCATATCGGATTCCTTAGGAAACATCGAGTCCATCTGCGGATTTCTCCCCATTAGCACAACATCAAAAACAGTATAAGGTTGTGTTGCCCTGTGAATCTGCGGCACCATTGAGACCGTTTTTGCAAGTTCATTATATGAATATTGCTTTATATCCTTTCCCATAATCAATATAGTGCCACCTGAAGGCTCAAGAATCTTTGAAAGTAATTTCAAAAGGGTCGTCTTTCCGCTTCCATTTGGGCCAAGGAGGGCAAGAATCTCACCCTCCCTAACCTCTATGTCGAGACCTTTGAGTACTTCTGTATCAAAATAGCCAAACTTCAAACCCGAAATTTTTATCATACTAACTCCCAAAAATATAATTTAAATCGGTATCTTTCAAATCATAATTGAATATTGCCTTGTAAAACTCCTTTGCCTCTTTTTTGAGGTCGAAGTTAACTTCATTTGGATAGAGTGTATTTGAAAGCCACATTATCCCAAGAATTGCTTCAGGCTCTGGAAGGTCATAAGAACCAATAAACTGAGGCATAACAAAAACTTTCTTGTTCTTCACGGCATTTACATTCTGGAGTGCACTATTTGAGAGAACGGATTGGACGGTATCTGCACAGTACGGTGCAAGGATAATATAGTCAGGGTTGTAATTAAGTATTTGCTCAATTGAGATATCAACCTTTCCACCTTTTAATGATGATGTAACACTTATACCACCTGCTCGACTTATAATTTCATTCTGAATAAGGGTTGAGCCTGCTGTTTGTGTGAGTTTCCCAATTGCAAAGTAAACCTTCTTCTTGTTTTGAAGATATTTTGTCTTGCTTTCAATATATGATAGTTTGGAGTTTAGATACACAAGGGCATTTTTTGCCTCAGTATTTTTCCCAAGAATTGACCCCAAAAATTGTGTTGACTTAAGGACACCTGAAACCGTTTCAACATCAAGAAGTGCAACGGGGATACCAACTTCAACAAGTTTGTTTATTTGTGTTGTTGCGCTTGTAATGACAAGGTCGGGCTTGAATGTTAAAATTGTCTCAACATTTGGATTCCTGAAATCGCCTGCACTTGGAATATTTTTTGCCCCAGGGAAAACCTTCTCAAAGTTGTCCATATTCAAGACCTTTGCAACAGGCATTGCAATAACTCTATCCTGCATATTGAGCGGGAATAAAAGTAATGTTGCCATTGGATATAGGGAAACAATCTTATTAATCCTCTTTGGCACCATTATGCGCCTGCCCGTTGTGTCGAACGCCTCAACAAGTTGTTTGGGAAGTTCAAAAGAATTTTTAGAGATTATGTTGCCTGAAAAAAGGCTTGTAATGTCCTTAATAGAAACAAGCATTCGCCCATTCTTAATAACGGGCATTTCGATAGATGTACTTTTCCCATTCACAAGCGCAATATCCTTATTAAGCCACAAATTCACATTCGTGCTATTGAGAGTGATTGTAACTAACTTTTCCTTTGGATTGTATGAAATTGTCCCACCCAATTCGTCAATAACCGCTCTTATCGGGACAAAAAGAGTATCACCCTTTGAAATTGGTGCAACATCAAGCGTCCGCTTAAAGTTGTCTATCTTGAAATTCGGGCTTCCATCGCTAAATTCAAATGTCCCCACAGGCACATAAGAAGCAGCCTTAAGAGGTTTTACAGGATACAGACTAAAAACTAATGCAAAGATAAGGATAAATAAGACAAGCTTTTTCATCTTTGTTCCCTCCTTAAAACTATAAACTCAAGATATCTTTTAAAGTTTGAAAGTTTTCCGCCCTGAGAAATTGCATTAAGAACAAACTGCGGATTTTGGACAACTGATGCACCTATTATATCCACACCATAGTCAAAAAGGACAGGGGATGCTGGTGTTGAAGGCCCAAAAACAATCGTTATGCCCTTCCTTTTAAGTGAAAGGAGGCTTTCAAGGCTTTTATTTGCAAGAGTAGAGCCAGTTATTGCAACAATATCCGCATCGGGGATTATGTAATAGGCTGCTGTGTCAATTAAGTCATTTTCTCTTGGGTTTCTTTCGAGGACTATAACTTCTTTTGCTTTACTTCTTAATCCATCTGATATCGGGAAGTGTCCTACGAAGACAACCCTTTTATTATCTGAAACACTTTCAATATAATCAAGGATATTAAAAGTCTCGTATCGAGAAGGCAAAGGTATCACGGAATTAAGTGCAGCAACACCAATAGAAATTTTAGTAAGGTTAAAAGTAAGCATATAGTCTAATAACTCTTTCACGCTTTTCCCAACTAAATTGCCTGCATCCTCAACCTCGTCATACATAGTTGAATATGTAAGAGCAATGCCAACATCCTTTGATTGAACTGCACTCCACACATTACCAATCCTTACATCTTTTACAGCCTCGGAGTGTTGCGGCTTTACGCTTTCGATGAGATCTTCATATAATCCCATATATACCTCCAGATTTCTTCTGGGAGTTTGTCCCTATTTGCTTTGTTTACCTCAAAAATACGGCTTGCAAACTTGAGTGTATCTTTCAAAAACGCGTTAAGGTCTGATTTCACAACATAAAAAACAAGTTTATCACTTTGAAGGACCTTAAAAACCATCTCTTTAAATTTTAAAGCGTCTTTTTCAAGGAATCCAAGTTCGTCCATTACGATTACTTTTCCAAAATTGAGTGCGTCCTCTAATGCCTTTACGCCAACAGTTTCAAATCCATCGGTAACAGGGTGAATTACAAAATTCTCGTCAAAATTGCCAATAGGTGCTTCTTCAAGTGTCCTTAAATTTACTATCTTAAATCCTTTAAGCGCACTTCCTTCAATCACAGGAAATGTCCTGAAGCCATAAGGAATTTCATCGATTGAAGACAATACCCTATTCAAAACGGTGCTTTTACCAATTCCTATGTCACCAATAAGAGCGATTTTTAAACCTGGTTGCACACTTTTAAATTCAATCTTTTCCATCTTTAGCATCAATATGGTCAACAAATTATACATTTTTTTGCCATCATGTCAAGAGAAAGGTATATTACTGATTTTCAAATTTTGGTGTAATTATGTAATCCCAGAGTAACATGGTAACCATAGGGTAACTTAGTAACCCCAGGGGGTGACTATGAAAGAT
>JAEMPV010000122.1 GCA_022759145.1 Caldisericum sp. | reverse complement strand
TATGTCTTTTGCGCTTGATGAAGAGCATTTTGTAGAAAACGACTTTTTGAAGCGGCTTAAAAATCTGGGCTTCCGAATTTACAGGCAGGATAAAGATTTCCCAGAAAAGGCTTATGAAATTACCGATTTTGATGAAAATAACGAAGCGGTTTACGGCGGAGAAGTACAAGCCTTTAGAGATTCTTTTTCTGATGTAATCCTTGAGAAAGAATTAAGATCTCGCCTTAAAGTTATAAACCCATTTCTTACAGACGACCAAATTGATACGGTTGTAAGGCGGTTAAAGGTTGTCGAGGGAAAGTCTCTTGTTGAGGCAAATAGAGTTGTTCATACGCTTCTTACAGAAAATACATCCGTCGATGAAAATAGAGAGACCCATGAGAAAAGCCCAACAGTCCGATACATTGACTTTAAAAATATCAATAACAATTCCTTTATTGCAATTTCTCAATTTAAGGTGAGGATTAAAGGCACTGAAAAGCACATAATTCCTGATATTGTAATTTTTGTTAATGGGATTCCTCTTGTTGTTGTGGAGTGCAAATCTCCTGCAGTGACAGAGCCTATTTATGAAGCAATTACTCAACTTATGAGGTATTCTGAAAGAAGAGGCGCAAAGGAGGGCAATTCTGAACTTTTCTACTATAACCTCTTCCAGATTGCAACCACTCGATACCAGAGTGTTATAGGGACAATCACTTCAGACTACGATAATTTTGTTGAGTGGAAAGATGCTTTTATCCCTGGAATTGGATCAATCACACGAGAACAACCTGATGCAACTATTACAGGGACACTTTCAAAAGAAAACCTTCTTGACCTTCTTCATACATATACGCTTTTTAAGGAAACTGAAAAGGGAAGTGTAAAGATTGTTGCAAGGTATCATCAGTTTAGAGCCGTTAAGAAAATCGTTGAACATATAAGAAAAGGAAGCAATCGAAAGGAAAGAAGTGGCATCGTCTGGCACACACAGGGGTCGGGCAAATCCCTTACGATGATGTTTTTGGTGAGGGAACTTTACCATAACGATAGCGAATTTGGAAATTTCAAAATCGTTTTTGTAACTGATAGAAGAGACCTTGAAAGACAATTGAATGACACCTCCAAAAGCGTTGGCTTCACTGTGAGGGTTGCGCGTTCCATAAGGGAACTTAAAGAGCTTCTCAAAACTAACACGCCAGAACTTGTAATGGGAATGATAAGCAAATTTGAAGAGCAGGACTTTGAAGAAAAATTTCCTGTCCTTAACGAATCGCCAAATATCCTTGTAATAATAGACGAAGCACACCGCTCCCAGTATAAAGAACTTGGCGCAAATTTACGAACAGCCCTTCCAAATGCAACAATGCTTGCTTTTACTGGAACACCTATCGATAAAACAGAGGTTTTCTTCGGAGATTATATAGATAAATACACCATAAGGGAATCTGTTGATGATAAGGTAACAGTGCCTATCTACTATGAGGGAAGAGTTCATAGAGCAAATATTACGGACAAAGAAAGTATGAACAGGGCATTTGAAGATGTTTTTGCGGCGTTCTCAAATGATGAAAAGGCTCTTCTTATGGGTAAATACACCTGGAGAGCGTATCTTGAAGCAGAGGAGATTATTAACGAAAAAGCGAAAGATATGATTAACCACTATGTGTCAAAAATCTTCCCGAATGGTTTTAAGGCGCAGGTTGTGACTGTTTCAAGAGAGGCATGCAGACGTTACAAAAAGGCACTCGAGAAAGCGCTTAATGAAAAGGTTGAAGAACTAAGGCAAGTTAACCCAGCGCTTGCAGAGAAATTAAGCAAGGTTAGGGTTGAGGCAGTTTTCTCAGGCGCTCAAAACGACCCAGTTGAATATAACGAGTTTACAGATGTGAGAAGACAAGAGGAGATAATAAGGAGTTTTAAACTCCCATTCGATGTGGAGAACGAAGGCGTAAAAGGTGATGTTGGTATAATTGTTGTCCAGAATATGCTTATAACGGGCTTTGATGCGCCAATAGAACAAGTGATGTATCTTGATAATGTACTTAAGGAACACAATCTTCTTCAGGCAATTGCAAGGGTTAATAGAGTGTATAAAAATAAGAGTGCAGGTTATGTTGTCGATTATGTTGGTGTTTTTAAGCATCTTGAAGAGGCGCTTGCAAACTACTACGAGAAAGATAGAGATTTAATTACCCGTACAATTAATGATGTAGAAACGGCAAAAAACAAATTGGTTTTATTGAGTAAAGAAGTTGAAGAGTTTTTCCTTAATATCGGCATAAAGGATTTTAGAGAAGAAGTAGATGATGTTATCGACATACTTTTGGAAGACGAAAAGAGGCGTGAGGAATTCAATAATCTCGTAAACAATTTTAATAGGCTTATGGATGTAATCCTTCCCGACCCATTTGCAAATAATTATAAAGGCGACCTTAAGATACTGAATTTTATAAAACAATCTTTGAGGAGTATCCTTAGAACTGGACCTTCGATTAAAGAAGCCTCCACAAAGATAAGGAGTATTGTCGAGCAATATGTTGAATCAAAAGGTATAGAAGTTAAAATTAACGAGATAAATATTCTTGATGATAAATTTATAAAGAAGTTAGAAGCGCTTAACACACCTCACGAGAGAGCAAGGGCAATTGAGGTTGCAATTAGAGAATATATTGAAGAACATAAGATGGAAGACCCAGAACTCTATTCAAAATTTGCAGAAAAACTCGAGGAAATCCTCAAAAAATATTACGAAAATTGGGAACTTATCGAGCAAGAGTTAATGAAGTTGAGAGAGGAGGTTAAAGAAGGAAGAAAGGCTTACGAAAATTTTGGGCTTGACCCTCAAAAAGAACTTCCTTTCTTTGGTATATTGTTTAAAGAATTAACCGATAAGAGAAATTATAGCGAACTTGACGAAAACGAAAAAGAGGCATTTATAAAACTCACAAAAGAATTACTTAATACTGTATCGATGTATACAAAATATGTAGACTTTTGGGACAATCCTACAAAGCAAAAGGAATTAAGAACTAATTTATTTTTGAAGTTGTTAACAAAGGGCAACAGCTATTTTAATGGCGTTAAGGAGAGTGAACTTGAATCTTTAAATCAGAAAATAAAAGATAAGCGTGCCTTAGTTGCTCAGGAAATTATAGAAACTGCATACCACATCTTTGGGAAGAGAAGAAATGGATGAATTTAAAATTTCGGAGATTATAAGGACAAAGAGAAAGACAATCGC
>JAEMPV010000121.1 GCA_022759145.1 Caldisericum sp. | reverse complement strand
GGGAACTTCTTAGTTATGTTTCATAAATCAATTTCGTTGATTTTTTCCATTTTTTTTCACCTTTATTTTCTTTGAAGAGGTGGGGCTACCCCCTCCTCAATTTACATTATGGCAGTTTAACCTTTATCGATCCGTTCTTTATTTTCTCGAGGGTTTCATTAAATAATTTTTCGATTTCTGGAGTTATAAGTGTTGACTTTAGTTTAGGGTTAAATACAATTTCAATTCTTCCGTTAGATAGACTCAAACTTATTACTTCTCCGCCCAATTTACCTTTTTTGTAATTGTCAACAATATAAAGGACAACATCTTTCCATTTGTAAGCTTGCGATGCAATAATATGGTCAGGTGCAAGCGAACTTTGATCAACGTCATTAGAGAACCAATAAACACCAGGTTTTTCAGCAACGGCCTGAATCGCGCCTACTGATTGTTGTGCTGTTCCTGTAAGAATGTCTGCTCCCGCCTCAATTTGAGCTGTAGCCATTTCTTTAGCCTTGATTGTATCGCCAAAAGAACCGGTATATGATTCCAAAACTTTAATTGAGGGATCTATAGAATCTACTCCTTGTTTGAAACCATAGTTATATTTTATTGCGTCGCCAGTTTTTACAGGACCGACAATACCCACTGTCTTTGTTTTTGTGAGTTTTGCAGCAAGAACTCCAAATATGTAGGCGCCATCTTGTGCCTCTGGATCATATGCGAATACATTTGTAGCGGTTTGGAATGCAGTACCATATGCAAATGTAACATTCGGAAAATCTTTTGCAACTTCCATCACAGGATTTTGATATTGGCTGCCGTGTGCAATGATGATGTTAAAGCCTTTATTTGCGTAGTCTCTGATTGCCGCTCCTGCATTAACAGGGTCTGGCATCTGCTCTGTAACATTTACCTCAACATTATCAACTCCAAGTTCTTTTTGGGCATCCATAACACCTTCGTACATGCCTTGACTCCAAGACATGTCATCTTTTGTGCTAGGTAGAATAAGGGCAATTTTAATTTTCTCTACCTTTGTTTCCTTCTTTCCGCATCCGTAAGATGCTGTTAATCCTAATACAAATACTACTACGAGAAGACTTATAAGAAATCTTCTCGTTTTTTCTTCTCTCCTCATACTTTCCTCCTTTCTATAATTTTTTGTATTTATTGCCGATTATTACTTACATCTTTCAAAAGGTTTTCCAAGTGCAGTGGGTCCACCTATACGATGTTGTGCAACAAAAACTAATACAATTATAGTAATTATGTAAGGTGCCATGACAGCGTACTCGTATGGTATTCCAATGTTTGCAATTTGGACTCTTATCTGAAGTGCATCGAGTATACTAAATAAAAGAGAACCAATCATTACGCCAGTCGGTTGCCATCTTCCAAAATATACAAGCGCAATAGCAATAAATCCTCTGCCGGCAGATATGTTTTCTACAAAAATGGCTTTTTGCTGTCCTATTGTTAAAAATGCTCCAGCAAGTGCTGCAAGGACGCTCCCGATTATTATGCAAACATATCTAACAAACTCTACAGAGACACCTAAAGAATCAGCAGCAGATGGGTTTTCTCCAACCGATCTTATTTTTAACCCGAATGTTGTTTTGAAGAGAACTATGTATGAAATGGGAACAAGCAAAAATGCAAGGTATACCATCCAATTCTGATTAAAGAAAATTTCTCCAATGTAGGGCATTTTTGATAAAATTGGGATAGGAGTTGATTTAAAACCATCAATAGTTACAATAGCACCCATTGTTAAACGGAAAAGCAATCCTGATAAGCCAAAGCCAAACATATAAATGCCAATTCCACTTATTCCTTGTTCAGCTTTCATAGTTACATTTATAAAAGCACTCAACAGTCCCATAAGAAGACCAACTATTATAGCCATTAGTATCCCAAGCATTAGACTTCCCGTCTTAAGTGATGTATAAAAGCTTAAAAAAGCACCAATCAGCATGATTCCCTCTATTCCTAAGTTGTATACACCACTTCTTTGGTCGAGCATCTCACCAATAGAGGCAAGTAAATACGGCGTTGCGAGTCTAATACCAGCGCTAAAAATACTTACAATTACTCTTGTTTGAAAAAAATTTCCCATCATTTCTCATCCTCTGTTAATATTTCTGTATTTCTTGAAGCTATTTTTCTTGATATTATCTCTCCACTGACCGCAAATACTACCACAAGCCCTTCAATTGCATATACCATTGCTGCGGGTATTCCTACAGTTCTCTGAAGGCTGTCTGCACCAAAGAGAATTGAACCAAAAAGAATTGATGCAGGTATTGTTCCAAGAGGGTTCAGTTTTCCAAAAAGTGCAGCGACTATACCAGAAAATCCGTATCCAGCACTTATTCCGTCTAACAGTCTATGATGAATTCCCATTACTTCGACAGCACCTGCAATGCCAGCCATTCCTCCTGCAATAAGCATTGAAAGGATCATATATCTCTCAACATTTATTCCGCCGTATCTTGATGCATTTTTGTTTTTCCCTACAGCTCTCATTTTATATCCAATTGTGGTTTTCCACAGGAGATAATACATAGCTATCGCAAGGATTATTGCTATAAATATTCCTGTATGAAGTCTTTTACCCTGGAAAAATCTTGTTAGCCAGGCAGATTGAGGTATTATTGATGATTGCGGATATCCTGTGCCGAATGCTTTTTCTAATGGATCCATCATAGGACCTCTCAATAAAAGATACAAAACCTGTGTTGCTATACTGTTTAACATCACAGTAGTTAGAATTTCGTTGATATTAAAATAAGCTTTTAATACACCCGGTATTAAGCCGTAGATACCACCACCAACAAAACCGACCAGTAAGAGTATCATAACCGAAATGATTTTAGGAAGTGATGGAAGTTTTAGAGCAACAAATGTTGTTAAAATAGCGCCGACAATTATTTGCCCTTCACCTCCTATGTTAACCATTCCGCTTCTGAATGCTACACAAACACCAGCACCTACAATAATTAGTGGAGTTGCTTTAACGAGAGTTTCAGTAATACCATAAAGACTTCCAAATGAGGCAGCAAACATTAAGTAATATGCATTTAATGGATTTACATGAGCGGTTATTAGAAATATGCTTCCAACAATAAGAGCAAGAAATACTGCACCTAAAGGGATTAGAATATTTGTTATAATCGAAATAAAAAAGGCATTTTTTCTTATTTTCATTTTATCTCTTCCTCTTCTTTTATGAAAATTTCGTTGGTTTTAGTGTAATTTCTCTTAAATTCATAATGCAAGTGAGTGGTTTTTAAATTGTAAAACATTAAACTCAAATTAAGTTCTGTTTTCCTAAAAATTAACCTTAAGAATTTCAATTTTTTCTCCCTTTATTAAAAGTTCTTCACATTATTTTACACAAAAAATTTTTTTTGCCAATAGGTATCTCTTTTTAAAGAATAAAATTGGATTATAATATTTGTGATTTTAGTTGTTTGAAGTAGTCGTTCGTCAAAAGGAGACGATTGGAAATGAGGAAAAAAATTAAAAAACTTTTACCGATTGTG